>JAHEMB010000110.1 GCA_024643915.1 Rhodothermaceae bacterium
GGGTGCCCCCGGGCCCCTCTTGCCTTTCCGCTTAATCCAGACTTCCAGGATGAACCCGGCCACAATACTACTGACGATAGGCGCTAAAAAATGGCTGAACAACATGCCAGTCATGGTAACATAGCCTCCTCCCTTCGACGCTGCGTCTCCTAATAGGTAGCACGGCCCACGTCTGGCCTGCATCTACTTCCCATCAACTTACCGAAGCCACAGAGAGGGAATAGTGATAGCGTATGAATCGGAAAGCTCTCTTCTGACAACAGCTAAGGCCTTGCAATACTTCGCTATAGGGTAATCTAATTGATTCTGGCGAAAATGCCAGTGAAATAGGCGCCTTTTGAACAAGATGATCAGAACTTGAGCAAGCATTGGCCTGGCGGGTGAGTAATACGGGGGGCTAACGTGCGGTCGTTCCCCTTCCCGTTGTCCGCTCCGGCGCGCCATGACTCCCTCTTCGCCCACCGGCCTGATCGAAGCCCTCGCCGCCGCCTGGAACACGCACGACGCCGAGCAGCTCGCCAGCCTCTACGCGCCCGACTACCGGGGAGAGGACGTGGGCGAGGCCGGGCCGGTGCTGGGCCGCGCCGCCGTCCGTCGCAGCGCCGAACGCTACCTGACCGCCTTCCCCGACCTGCGCTTCGAGGTGGAGCGGACCATCGTGCAGGACCGCGTGGTGGTGCTCGTGTGGCGGGCGCGGGGCACGCACACCGGCGCCCTCATCCGCATCCCCCCGTCCGGCCGCTCCGTGCAGGTGCGCGGCGTCTCCGTGCTCGATGTTGAGGCCGGGCAGGTGCGGCGGGGATCGGTCATCTGGGACCTCGCCGGCCTGCTACGCGACGTGGGCCTGCTGCCCGATCTGCAAGACGAAGCCTGACCCTTCATCGTCCTTAACCGGAGAAACACGATGCCTGCCGAACAAAACAAAACCCGCATCCGCCGGGCCCTCGCCGCCTTCAACGACGCGAACCTGGACGGCTACCTGTCGCTCTACACCAACGAGGCCGTCATTCACGACATCGGCATCCCGCCCGGGCGCGAGAACATCCGGCACCACTACGAGGGCTTCCAGCAGGCCTTCCCCGACGCGCAGATCCTCCCGCAAGATATGGTGGCCGATGGGGAGCAGGTGGCCTGCCGCTATACCCTCAACGCTACCCATCGCGGCCCCTTCATGGGCCTGCCGCCGACGGGCCGTGCGGTGTCGATCCAGGGCTCAACGATCCTGCGCTTCAAGGACGGCGCGTGCGCGGAGCGATGGGCGATGGCTGACTTCCTCGGCCTCCTCGAACAGCTTGGCGCCCTGCCTGGCCCGGAGGAGGCGACCCGCACTAACGGCCACGAACACCCCGACCCTGCCACGCTCGCCCGCACACTCTACCGCCACTTCAACGAAGATCGGTTCGAGGCCGCTTTGGACCTGGCCGACGACGCCATCGAGGTAGTGCTGGTGCCGTTCGGGCAGACGTTTCGGGGCAAGGACGGCTTTCTCGCCTTCATGCAAAACTTCAAGACGGCCTTCCCCGGCCTGACCATTGACGTGCAGAACCAGGTGGTGAGCGGTGAGCAGGTCGTCAACGAAATCACGGCGCACGGTACGCACGAAGGCCCCTTCCAGACGCCTGCCGGCACCATCGCGCCCACCCGCCGGGCCGTCACGTTTACGGCCTGCGAGGTGTGGCAAACGCATGGCGGCAAAGTCGCCTGCCTGCACAACTACCAGGACGCCGCCGGGGTGATGCAGCAGCTCGGCCTCACCGCCTGAATCCAAGATTCCAAGCTCCAAGCTCCAAGCTCCAAGCTCCAAATTCGCACTTTACACCAGCCCAGGAGGCAAATACCATGTCAGAACAAGCAAACCTGACCCTCATGCGTCGCTTCTTTGACGAGATTGTCAACGGCGGCGACCTCGATCTGATCGACGAGTTGATCGCGCCCGACGTCATCGAGCACGAAGCGTTTCCCGGCCTCGAACCGAACCGCGAAGGCATCAAGCAATTCCTCGGCCTGTTCCGCCGGGCCTTCCCCGACCTCCACTTCGAGGTGCGGGATCTGCTGGCCGAGGGCGACCGCGTGGCCGCGCGTGTGCGCATCACGGGCACCCACCGGGGCGAGTTCAATGGGATCCCCCCGACGGGTCGCCGCATCGACGTAGCCGCCCTCGACATATGCCGCATTGAGGGTGGGCGCCTTGCTGAGCACTGGGGCAACACCGACACGCTAGGGATGCTGCAACAGCTCGGCGTAATCCCCACCTCCGAGGCTGAGCCTGAGAGCGCCGCCCTCGTCCGCACCTTCTACGACGCCTACAACACCCGCAGCTACGACACCGCTGCGGCCCTCGTCACACCCAATGCCCGGTTCATCGACGTGCCGACCGGGCAGGAACTGACCGGGCCGGCGGGCACGCGCACGATGATGGAGGGCTGGGCCACGGCCTTCCCCGACTCGACGGTGGAGATCCAGAACCTCATCGCCGCTCCCGATCAGGTGGTGGTCGAGTTCGTCGGACGCGGCACGCACGGCGGCCCGCTCGAAACACCGGAGGGCGCGATCCACGCCACGGGGCGGCCCGTCGAGATCCGCTTCGTCGACGTGTGGCAGGTGCGCGACGGGAAGATCGCGGCCAACCGCACCTACTACGACCTCGCCTCGATGATGGCGCAACTCGGCCTGACGGCGGAGCCCCAGGCGGAAGCCGCCTCCTCGGCAGGCCGGTCGCCCTTGTACGACAGCTTCGACGCCGCCTGGAACGCCCACGACCTCGAAAGGGTGATGGCGCATTTCACCGACGACGCCGTAGTGCGGATGATTCCGCCGATGCCCGATGCGCCGGAGGCTTTCCACGGCAAGTCTGAGATCCGCCAGTTCGTCGCGGACATGCTGCCTGGTTTCCGCGTCCAATCGGCCAATATCAAGGAAGAGGGCGAGCGCCTAACGTGGCTCGCCACCGTCTCCAACGACGCCTTTCGGCAACTGGGTGTCGCGTCGATGCAGGCGAACTGCGTAGCACTCGTGCGCGGGGGCAAGGTGCACGCCTTCACGCCGACGTTCACCGAGGAATCCGTTGCGAGGTTGCAGGCGGCCCAGGCTGCCGGTGCCTCGGCTTGATCGCTCAACGTCGGTTTTCTCTACTTTTTCCGAGGAGGATCTTTCGACCATGTATCCCTCATCCGAACTCAGGGAGCGCACGCTGCGCTATATCGAAGCCATCGCCACGGGTGACAGCCGCACGCTTGACAGCCTGATTGCGGGCGAACGCGACGTGCTCGTCATCGGCACCGACCCGAACGAATGGTGGGCCGACCGCGATACGGCCTACCACGCCTTCGACACGCAGATGGCCGAGATGGGCGGCGGCTTTCCCATCGTCGCCTCCGATCCGGTGGCCTTTGAGGAAGGCAGCGTCGGCTGGGCCGCCGACCGGCCTCGGCTACGGATGCCCGACGGCTCGGAAGCGCCCTTCCGACTCACTCTCGTCTTCCATCGCGAAAACGACGGCTGGAAGGTGGTGCAATCCCATGCCTCGCTGGGCGTACGCAACGAGGAAGCACTCGGCCAGGAGCTGACGATTTAGCTATGCGATGCGCCCCGAAGAAAGGCCCTCCCTTCCTCGCAGAAAGGAGGGCCTTTCTGTTGGATCCTCATAAGAGCGGGCCTCCCCAGACACCCAGCCCGTCAGGCTTGTCCCGAAACTATCGGCGCCTTGTTGCGAACGGATTTCTTGCCGGTTAGATTTACGCAAGTTGTGCCCTGTTCTTTGGGCACTTTTTCTGAGGCGGCGCAGGGAGGCGGCGAAGAGGCTAGGCATTGTGCTGGAGGAGCGAGGGGTGAGCAGAACCCTTGGTGGCGTGCGAAAGGCATGAGTTCACAGAGCGCTCCGCCCTCCTCGCCCCTCCCACTCTTCCGCTCGAAGAGGCATAACGTGAGATAGATAGAGATAAGGAAAAGTCGATCCGATTGCGCACCCCAGCCCATGTCCCTGAACGACTACCACTTCATCACCCAATGGCGCGTCGAAGGTACGTGTGAGGAAATCTCAGCCGTGCTCGACGACGAGACCGACCTGGTGCGCTGGTGGCCTTCGGTCTATCTCGGCGTGGAGCAGCTCGCACCGGGCGGGCCGGGGGGTGTGGGCAAAGTCGTCCGGCTCAGCACGAAAGGCTGGCTGCCGTACACGCTCCACTGGCAATTCCGCGTCACCGAAAGTCGCCAGCCCCACGGCTGGACGCTCGAGGCCACCGGCGACTTCGACGGACGCGGCATATGGACCTTCACGCAGGACGGCCCCTTTGTCGATGTCACCTACGACTGGCGCATCCGAGCCGACAAGCCGCTTCTACGCTACCTCTCGTTCCTACTCAAGCCCATCTTCTCCGCCAACCATCACTGGGCCATGGCGAAAGGCGAGGAGAGCCTGAAACTGGAGTTGGCCCGCCGCCACGCCGCTACCGCTGCCGAGCGCGCCGCCCTCCCGCCACCGCCCGGCCCCGCCTTCCTTTTCCGCCCCGCTCCTCGCACGCCCGTCGCTTGAAAGGCCACTTCCAAGCTGCACCAGAAGCCAAGGCGTCTTGGTGCACGGACCGTACCGTCGGCACCTAGAGAGGCGGTGCTGATGAAGAAAGAATGCCCTATCCTCCAGCGTTGTTTTCTTTTAACTTGCTGCAACTTAGGGGAGCCCCTGTCATATGCAGAATAGATGAGGATGCCTATTCCATCTAACACATGACCGACCGGCGTCCAGATCGACTCTTCTTGCTGCTCCGTTCCCGGAGTGGCTACACCACACGGCTGATGGCGGCGGTGGCGGCCAGTCTGTTGCTCCTCATCCTCACCTTCAACCTGCCCTTCTCCACCCCGCCCGAACGGATCGGCTGGCGTGCCCCGCAAGCGTCCGAGCGCCTGCTGATGGAAGAGATGACGTTGGAAAAGCGGCCCCTTGAGGAAGCCGGAGTGCCGGTAACGGTCTTCGGCAAGGAGGAGATGGAGGAGGCGGAGGTGGGAGAGGAAGAGCAGGTTGCCGAACTTGACGAACCAGTGCCGGAGCCGGTGGAGCCTCCCCCCACACAGCCGGTGAAGATGGCGGTCCGGCAACAGATCTATGACTACACGGAGCAGATGCCGGCCATCGAGGGCGGTCTGGGCGCGTATTACATCCACATCGAGTACCCGCCCGAGGCCATCGAAGAGGGCATTGAGGGCCGGCTGATGCTGAACTTCGTCGTCGAGACGAACGGGCGGCCGAGTGATATCGAGGTGATGCAGACCCTCCACCCCCTCTGCGACTCCGCCGCCGTGCGCGCCTTGCGCAAGACGCACTTCGTACCGGGGCGGCAGAACGGCAAGCTGGTGCGCGTGCGGATGCGCCTGCCTGTCCGCTTCCAACTCGTCATCGAAGGGGAGAAGCGCGCTGATGTCGAAAAGGTCGATACTGGCGGGTGAGCCTCGCCCTCAGTTTACGGCCATGTCGTCCCCCTCTTCCTCAGCGACCTCTTCGACTTTTTCCGGCGGGCGCCCCAAATCCTTCAGCCGCAGCTCTTTCCCTTCGATCTTGCTTTCCCAGCGGCGGCGGGCGTCCTCGTTTCCGCCGAACGCCTGAAAGCGCGGCTCGCTGCCGTCCTCGCGCACGATCAACATGCCCTCCAACTCATACCGGTCCCGGTCGAAAAAACCGCCGCGCCAGACGACCTCCATCTCAATCCGGTATTTCTTCATGAGGGGGTTAAATTCCCAGCCGTCGATGAAAGCGAGAGCATCGCCGGCGCCAAGGAAGCCGCTGAGCGAATCGACCACCTGGGCGGCGGCCCCCTCGGCAAAATAGAAGACCTCGTCCTCGCGCTCCTCATCCGTCTTGGCGCGCACCTGCTTCTTGATAGCGGCCAGGCGGGTGGGTGCCGCATCCAGCCCGGCAAAGACCTCGAAGCGCACGTCGGCCTCCTGGGCATCGTGCATCTTCGACTTGAGTTGGTAGGAGAAGTCCTGGTAGCCGTCGTGGCGGGCAAGGTTAAAGGCGCCACGCGGCCCGTTCAGCGGCACACGCACGGCATCCTTGCGCTCGTTCGCGACGTAGGCCAGCAGGTAGCCCTGCACATCGTGGGGCGGCGGCCCGAGGGGCTCCCACCGCGTCAGGCCATAACGCTGTCGCTCCACCGTGAACTGGAAGTCGTACCGCCCCCGGTCGACGTCGCTATTTTCCGGGTAAGTGAGATCGTGCCGGAGCGCCAGCCGCTTGGGCGACGCCTTCATCCCCCCCTGCTCGCAGATGCTGAATCTGCCGAAGGTGCCGCAGATCTCCACCAAGATGGGCGCGCGGTCGCCCAGCATGCGGTCGGGCACGGGCAAAAGGAGGATCGAATCGGGGTGCAGGGCAAGGGTGGTGGTAAAAAGCGTATCGTAGGTGCTGCTGAACACGCTGACGGTGGCGACCTCGGGCTGCAGCAATTCATCGCCGCCGAGGACGGTGCGCTGGGCGAAGGCCGCCTGCACCCGGAGCGTGTCCCAACCGGCTTTATGCGTCACATCGAAGCGGGAGACGACGTACTCGCGCCGTGCCCCACACCCTGCCAGCAGCAGAACCAGCACCACGCAAAGTGTGGACGTGTGGGCGTATGAACATATGGCCGAGTTGAGCTTCATTACCTCCGTCTCTACCGTGCGTCTAGTGAATTGTTCGATGCTGCGTGCGGGCTTTGTGATGGGCACCCGCCTCCACTCCATCACCCGGCCAGCAGGCCGCGATGCGAGGCCCACAGGAGTGCGGCGAGGTGGATGCCGTGCACGATCTCCCCTTCATCGGCCAGCCGTAGCGCTTCTTGAGGCGCCAGGAGGTGGAGACGCAGAAATTCGCTCTCGTCGGGGTCGGGCGAAGCCACAAAGCGGGCGCCTCGGGCAACATAGATATGGGCGTAGTTGGTGTGCTTGCTCGGCTCGGGGGCGCACCGGCCGAGGTACGTCCAGTCCTCAGCTTCGTAGCCCGCCTCCTCCCGCAGTTCGCGCTTCGCCGCCGCCAACAAATCCTCGCCTTCATCCACGGTGCCAGCAGGCAGTTCCAGGCTGGTTCGCTGCACACCATGACGGTACTGCTCCACCATCACCAGGTCGCCCGCTTCTGTCAGGCACACCACGGCCGCCCACTCCGGGTACTCCACCACGTGAAATTCCGGCAGTTCGACGCCGCTGGGCAGCAGCACGTGGTCCTCGCGCAGGTTCATCCACCAGCGTTTGAGCAGATAACGGCTGTGTAGCACCTTCCACGGCTTCATAAGAATCGGTTGGCCCGTTGACGGTTGTCGATTTGCTGGTTTGGGATTCAACGCTTTCGCAACGTGCGCGTGGGGTCCGCAAACCGGGAGGTACGGGGCAGGATCCGGGGGAACGGCGATTCTTGATTTCCGTGTAAGGGGCAGACCAATATGCAGCGGCTGGCCGAGCGGTTATCCTCCGCGAAAGCGCTTCCGGCGGGCCGCCTCAACATCATTAAACGAGCAATCACATCATGGCTGAAGCACCCGTTTTGGACCTGCCCGCATCGCAGGAAGCAGAGGATTTTCTGCCGATCAATGGGACGGATTACGTCGAGTTCTACGTAGGCAACGCGAAGCAGGCGGCGCATTTTTACCAGAGCGCTTTCGGCTTCCAGGTGATCGGTTACCGCGGCCCCGAGACCGGGCACCGAGAGGCCGCAAGCTACCTGCTCAAGCAGGACAAGATCCGCTTCGTCTTCACCACCGCCCTCACGCCCGACTCCCCCATCGCCCGGCACGTTCACGAGCACGGCGACGGCGTGCGCGACATCGCCCTGTGGGTAGAAGACGCGGCGTACTCCTTTGAGGAGACGGTGCAGCGCGGCGCGCGGCCCATCCACGAGCCTAGGAAGCAGGAGGACACGCACGGACAGATCGTCACCGCCGCCATCGGCACCTACGGCGAAACCATCCACACCTTTGTCGAGCGCAAGAACTACGACGGCCTCTTCATGCCGGGCTTCGAGGCACGGCAGAATGAACACTGGCACCCTCAGCCCGTCGGCCTCAAGTACGTCGATCACTGCGTGGGCAACGTTCACCTCGGCGAGATGAACGAGTACGTGCAGTATTATGCCGACGTGATGGGCTTCAAAAACCTGCTCTCGTTCGACGACAAGGACATCTCGACCGAGTACACGGCGCTCATGTCCAAAGTGATGTCGAACGGCAACGAGCGGATCAAATTTCCCATCAACGAGCCTGCGGCGGGCAAGAAAAAGAGCCAGATCGAAGAGTACCTCGACTTC
>JAHEMB010000111.1 GCA_024643915.1 Rhodothermaceae bacterium
GTAGATGGGGCTGGCGGTGTCGTGCCGCGCGGCGGGGTTCACTACGTCGTTGGCGCCGATGACGAGGGCCACGTCGGTGTTGTCAAACTCGCCGTTGATGTCGTCCATCTCCTTGAGCTGGTCGTAGGGCACGTCGGCCTCGGCCAGGAGGACGTTCATGTGGCCCGGCATGCGGCCCGCCACGGGATGCACGGCGTACTTCACCTGCACGCCCCGCGCCTGCAACAGGTCGGCCAGCTCGCGGACGGCATGCTGGGCCTGCGCCACGGCCATGCCGTAGCCCGGCACCACAATCACCTGGTTGGCGTAGCTCAGCAGAATGGCCGTGTCCTCGGGCGAAGTCTCCGTCGCCGACTTCCCTTCCATCGTCGTCACGGGCCCGCCGTCGCCTTCGGCCTCGCCGCCGAAACCGCCGAGGAGGACGTTCAGGAGCGAGCGGTTCATCGCGTCGCACATGATCTTGGTGAGGATCAGGCCAGAGGCGCCCACGAGCGCTCCGCTGACGATGAGAGCGGTGTTGTGGAGGACGAAGCCCGTGGCGGCGGCCGCCAGGCCCGAATACGAGTTGAGGAGCGCCACCACCACCGGCATATCCGCCCCGCCGATGGGAATGACGAGCAGCACGCCGAGGATGAGCGCCACGAGACCGAGCGCAATCGCCCCCCCGATGACCAGCCCCGACTCGAACGGGAAGTCGGGGGCGCCCACGACGATGGCGCCGATGGCGACCAGCCCGGCGAGGGCCATCAGCACCGTCAGCACGCGCATGCCGGGGAACGAGATGGGGTTGCCCGAGACGTACCCGCCCAGCTTGCCGAAGGCGATGAAGCTGCCGGAGAACGTCACCATGCCAATGAGCACGGAGAGCGAGACGGTGACGGCGGTCGTCGCGTCGAAGGCAGGCACGGCGACACCGGCCTGGAGGGCCACCTGCTGGGCCGTCTGCACCGGGAGGCTGAAGGTGAGGTAGCGCGCCACCTCGGCCCCGGCGACGAGGGCCGAGGCCAGCCCGCCGAAGCCGTTGAAAGCCGCCACCAGTTCGGGCATCGACGTCATCTCCACCCGCCGCGCCAGCACCACCCCGATGGCGGTCCCGATGACCACGCCGAGGATCATCTCTACCGGCGTGATGATCTGTTCGAGGAAGAGCGTCACCACGACGGCGATGAGCATGCCGACAGCGGCCAGTTGGTTGCCACCACGCGCCGTGGCCGGGGATTGCAGCCGCTTCAGCCCGATGATGAAGAGCGCGGCCGCGACGAGGTACGCGAGGTTGATCAGGACTTCCATGGGCGTGGGGCGTGATACGTGAGGGTGCTACGCTGAGGTGGATCGCTAATGGTCCACTCACGTTTACTTCGTGAGTCGCATGCAGCTCGTCTCACGCATAACGTTTCAGTTTTTCAGACAGCGGCTTTTTCCCGGGAGGCGACGGCGACGCCGTCCGGCGGGGCCGCATCGAGCGCGGGGCGGCCCGGCTTCTCTTTCTTGAACATCTGCAGCATCCGGTCGGTGACGAGGAAGCCGCCGACGACGTTGATGGTGGCGGCGATGAGCGCGGCGAAGCCGATCCACTTCGCCCACACGCCGCCTACCATGCCCGCTATCACGAGCGCGCCGACCATCGTGATGCCGCTGATGGCGTTCGAGCCGGACATAAGCGGCGTGTGCAGCGTCTGCGGCACCTTGCTGATGATCTCGAACCCGATGAAGGCCGCCAGCACAAAGAACGTGATGTCGGTGATAAGTAATAGCCCCTGTCCTTCCATGAGATTTTCCGGCAATGAAGGTGAGAGAACGCCTATTTCCTGAACGTTTTGTCCCGCAGGTGCTCGCAGAGCAGCGCCTACGAAGTGGCTCTTTCCTTTCTCAATGAAGTCTTCCCCGCGAAGGCGGGGATCCAGACGGGTGTCTCCAAAAAGCTGGCTTCCCGCCTGCGCGGAAATGACAGAAGAAAGGGTTAGATAAAAGCGAGGGAGCAGGGTTTATATCACGACACGAGCAACCCCCGCACGCGCTCGTTGACGATCTCGCCACCGTGCGTGACGCAGGCGCTTTGAAAGATCTCGTCCTCGAAGTTCGGCGTGAAGCTTTCCTCGTCCGAGAACTCTTGGATCATCGCCAGGACGGTGCGGGCATACATCTGGCTGGCGTGCACGGACATTGCCCCCGGCAGGTTGAGCGGGCCGAAGATCTGTACGCCGTTCACGACGACGGTCTCACCGGGCTGCGTGTGCGCGCAGTTGCCGCCGTTGGGCGCCGCCAGGTCGACGATGACCGAGCCGGGCTTCATCGCCGCCACCGCCGCCTCGGTGATGAGGAGTGGCGCCGGGCGGCCCGGGATGAGGGCAGTGGTGATGACCACGTCCGACTTGCCGATCTGCGGCACGAGCAGTTCGGTCTGCCGCCGCGCCTTTTCGTCGGCGAGGGCTTTGGCGTAGCCGCCCTCGTCCTGCATCCCCGCCACTTCCAACTGGAGTTCGACGAACGAAGCGCCCAGGCTCTGCACCTCCTCGCGCACGGCATCGCGGATGTCGTAGGCCGAGACGCGGGCGCCCAGCCGCCGCGCCGTAGCGATGGCCTGCAAGCCCGCCACGCCCGCGCCCAGGATGAGGGCTTCGGCCGGGCGGACGGTGCCGGCGGCAGTAGTGAGGAGCGGGAAAAACTTGGGGAGGGCATCGGCGGCGAGGAGCACGGCTTTGTAGCCCGCCACGCCGCTCATCGCCGAGAGGGCGTCCATCTTCTGCGCGCGCGAGATACGCGGCACCAGCTCCATGCTGAGCGCCGTCACCCCCTGCGCCGCCAGCTTCTCCGACACCTCGGGCCGGTCGAGCGGGCTGAGGAAGCCGACGTAGACGCCGCCCCGCTTCAGCAGGCCGATCTCCTCGTCGTCGGGCGGCTGCACCTTCGCCACCACATCGGCCCCGAAGGCCGCGGCGCGGTCGACGATGCGGGCGCCTTTCTCCTCGTACTCGGCGTCCGGGTGGTAGGCGCTGTGCCCCGCCCCTGCCTCGACGGCGACCTCGGCACCTTGCTTGACGAGGCGCGCCACCACGTCCGGCACGAGGGCCACGCGCCGCTCGCCGGCAGCGGTCTCGGCGGGAATGCCAACGGAAAAGGCCATAGGTTATTGCATTTTTTCGACCGCGAACAACGGACGGCTCTAAATACAACAGAAGAGGCGTCCGATGCAACGCCTCTTTCGCTTCATTTCCAACGCGCGCTCCCCTTTCGATCTCGGGCCTGCGTCGGGTTCCCCTTCTCGCCTCACGCCCCTCACACTTTGCCCACAGCTGCCACGAGCGCTTCGGGCGTGGGCGCAGCGGCGACGGCGTCGGGCGGCCAGCCGGCGGCTTCGAGCGCTTCAGCCGTCGTCGGCCCGAGAGCCGCCTTCTTCATTTCTATCTCTTGAAAGGAACGCATGGCCCCGAACGCCTCAACGCCGGAGGGACTGAAGAAAACGAGCCAGTCGGGGGAGGGCAAGTCAGAGAAATCGAAGTCGGTGCGGAGGTGGGTTTCGTAAACGACGATCTCGTCGAAGAGGACACCATCCGCGTGGAGGCGCGCTGGCAGGGCCTCTCGACGACGGTTGCCGCTGAGGAAAAGGAGAGGCGCCTCGAAGTCTCCGGCGACGATCACTTCGGCCAGCGCCTCGCCCGTGCCGCTGTCTTCACCCGTCGGCTCGAAGCCGATCTGCCACATCGCCTCGGCGGTGCGCGGGCCCACGACGTAGGCGGGCCGGGCTTCCCACGGCGCCGCCTGCGCAGGCAACCAGCAGAGCGCATTGGTGAGGGCGTCCACGGCGCGGGGGCTGGTAACGATGAGACCGCCATAGTTGTCCGGGTGGGCCAGCGCCTCACCCAGCCGCGCCTCATTCACGAATCGGAACGACAGCACCGGCACGGATCGCACCGCGAACCCGGCCTCGATAAAGGCGGCCTCGAAAGGGTCATCCTCCTCAGTGTCGCGCAGCAGGTAAACAAGCGGATGGCTTTTCATATCGCGGCATCGAAACAGAAGCAGGACGACAGCCAACCAACCCTTCTTCTAGAGGGCAGCATGCGTGAGCAAGGCCAACCATCGTCCGGGGTCCGGTCAAAGATAAGCATCACTCCGGCACCGGAGGCAAGGCACCGTCAGGGCCGGGGCCGCGCCACGCTAATCTCCTGCCGGCGAATCGCTTCGAGAATGTCGGCGCCGCCGCGTGCGAGGAGGGTTTCGGCAAGGGTTCGGCCCAGCGTGGCCGCTTCCTCTACCGGGCCGGTGATGCGGTCGCGGACGAAGCGTTCGCCTTCGAGCGCCACCACGCAGCCGTCGAGGATGATTCCCTCTTCTCCCCTATTCGCATAGCCGCCAATAGGCACTTGGCACCCGCCTTCCAGCCGGCGCAGGAAGGCCCGCTCGGCGGCGGTGGCAGCGGCGGTGGGCGCGTGGTTCAGGGCGGCGTGGAGCAGGCCGCACGTGCGCTCGTCGTAGACGGCGCAAACGATGCCGAGCGCGCCCTGCCCGACGGCGGGGATCATGACATCAAGTGGCAGGCGCTGCCGGATGCGGGCGGCGCGGCCCAGGCGTTGTAGGCCGGCCTCGGCCAAGATCATCCCGTGCCACGCGCTCGCGTCGAGCTTGTCGAGGCGGGTGTCCACGTTGCCGCGCACCGGCTCGATCCGCAGGTCGGGCCGCCACGCCTTGAGCTGCGCCTTCCGCCGCAGCGACGACGTAGCCAGCACGGCGCCCTCCGGCAGGTCCTCGAAGGCACCGTCGAATGAAGGATGGGCGACGAAAGCATCCCACGGCGCGGCACGCTCGGCGACGGCGGCAAGGACGAGGCCCTCGGGCAGGAGGGACGGCAGATCCTTGAGCGAATGGACGGCGAGGTGGATGCGGCCGTCGAGGAGGGCCACGTCCAACTCTTTCGTGAAAAGGCCCTTATCGCCAATCTCGGCCAGGGGCACATCGAGGATGCGGTCGCCTTTCGTCTGGATCGTCTGGAGCGCAACCTCGTAGCCGGCGGCAGCGAGGGTATCGCGGACGTGGCGGGCCTGCCAGAGAGCCAGGGCGCTGCCACGCGTGCCCAGGATGAGGGGAGCGTCGGGCATACAAGACGGCTACTCGGCGCCGGGCCGCAGGCGGAGGGCCTGCCGCAAGAGCGCCTCGGCGGGCTGCATCTCGGGCTGGGCTGCCGCGTGCTCATCGAGCGGGCACTGCGCCGGACCTAGACGCGGCAACGATTTTTGCGACAGGCGCGGCGATGCCTCAGGCGTCGGAGCCGGCTGGGGCGCATCTTCGCAGTCGGGGCGGGCGAAGAGGGCATTGAGCAGGTGTACGCCCCGCACGAAGTCGATGCTCTCGGGCTCGACACTCTTGAGGCGGACGATGGGCACGGCGAGGAGCTTCTGTACGATGGACTGCGTGAGGCGGTCGATCTCCTCGCGGTCAGCCTCGGCGAAACGGCTCTGGTGGCGCGCCACCTCCTGCTGCCGGACGCCCTCGAACATCTCGCGGATGGCGTAAATGGTGGGCTGGAGGGCCTGCTGATGGAAAACCCACGCCACAAACTCGGCAAGGGCCTCTTCGCAGATCTGCTCGGCGGCGGGAATCTCGGCGCGGCGGCTCTGCTCGGCCTGCTCAATGCACGCGGTGAGCGCGTCGAGATCGAGGACGGTGTAGCCCGGCAGGGCGTCGGCAGCGGGATCGACGTTGCGCGGCACGGCCAGGTCGATCAGCAGCACGTTGCGGCCTTCAGCGGAGGACAGGGCGGCGGCGTGCAGGACCGGGACGGCGGCGCCCGTCGCCACCACCACCACGTCGGCTTCTGCTATCGCTGCGTACCGATTTTCCCAGGTGATGCAGGCGGCCCCGGCAGCCTCGGCCACTTCGGCGGCCCGCTCGGCGGAGCGGTTCGTCACGGCGACGGCAGCGGGGGCGTCGGCGCGCAGGACCTCCAGTACAAGCCGTCCCATCTGCCCGGCCCCGACAAGCAGCACGCGGCGCCCTGTCAGGCCGCCCTCGGCTTCAAAATGGCGACGGGCGGCGGCCACGGCCACACTCGACACGGAAGCAGCGCCGCTGCTGAGGTCGGTCTCGTGGATGACGCGTTTGGCTGCACGAAAGGCCGTGTGCAGCAACCGATGCATCACCGTCTTCACCCCATCCTCCTCCACGGCGATGCGGTAGGCCTCTTTCATCTGCGCCAGGATCTGCGCATCGCCCAGCACCTGGGAGCGCAGGCCCGAGGCCACTTGCAAGACGTGCAGCACCGCATCCTCATCGCGCACCAGGAAGGCGGCGTCGGGCGGCCACACGGTGTCGGCGCGGCGGCAAAGGGCGGCCTGTACCTGCGCCACATCGGTTTCGTCGCCGTACAGATAGACCTCCGTCCGGTTGCAGGTCGAGAGGACGATCAGTTCGGCGTTCTCGGAGAGGCGGAGGGCACGGTAGAACGCGCGCTTGGCTTCCGCGTCGAGAGCGAAGACCTCGCGCACCTTCACCGGCGCCTTCTCAAAGTTGAGCCCGAATGCGAAAAAGGTCATGGAAGATCAGCGATTACTCATGACGCCGGCCCGGCCTTTACGGCTTCGCGGAAGGTACCTACGGTGGTCGTTGCCCCCTGTTCGGGGGAGGCAGTGAAGCAAGAATGAATAGTAACGAACTGGTGTCCGCTCTGCCTAACGTACTCCATATCGAATAGAGATGCAAGCCCCCAGGGGTGGGACGAAGCCGCGCCGGTTTACCGCAGCAGCACGAGCTTGCGCGTCTGCACCTCTTGCCCCACTTGCAGCCGGGCGAAGTAGACCCCCGAGGGCAGCCCCGCCGCCTCGAACCGCACGTCCCGCCCGCCTGCCGGCAGACGCTCGCGCAGCAGCACTGCCACCTGCCGGCCCAGGGCATCGTATACGGCCAGCTCCACGTCGGCCGGGGCGGGCAGCTCCACGCGAAGCATGGTGGAGGGGTTGAAAGGGTTCGGGTAGGCTTCGGCGAGGCGGACTTGCCGGGGCAGCTCTGGGGCGTCCTCGGCCGCCACGCTCGCCTGCACCTCTACGCGTACCGGCACCACCAAGGTGCCACCCCCGCTGGCAATGGAGAGCCGGCCCTGGTAACTGCCCGCCGTCACGCCGCGCGCATCGTAGCGGACGGTGATTGTTTGGGAAGTGCCGGGCGCGAGGCTGCCGCCCCCGGGGATCACCGTCAGCCGGACCGCCGTGGTCGAGACGTTGAGTTGGGCCGAGGCCTGGCTCGTGGCGCCGCCGTTGTCGGTGACGGTGAGGGTGGCCGTGTAGGAACCGGCGGCGGCGTAGGCATGCGTCGCCACAGACTGGGTGCTCGTCGCCCCGTCCCCAAACGTCCAGAGGTAGGACACGATCTGTCCGTCCGCGTCGGACGACTGCGAGGCGTCGAACGTGACCGATTCCCCTACGAGCGGCTGGCTCGTCGAGACGGCAAGGACGGCGTTGGGCGGTGTGTTGGTAGAGTTGGCGACGAAAACCTCTCCCGAGGCTACACCGGTGGCGCCCTCATTATCCGTCACGACGAGGGTGACCGTGTAGGTGCCGCCCTGGGCGTAGGCGTGCGTCGCCACGGCTTGGTTCGAAGCCGTCCCATCGCCAAAGGTCCACACGTAAGAGACGATCTGCCCGTCGGGGTCAGACGATTGGGAGCCATCGAACGTGATGGCCTGGCCCACCGAGGCGTTGAGGGTAGAGGCGAGGGCCACCGCGTTGGGTGCCTGGTTGGGCGCGGCGTCGATGGTGCCGGTGGCTCGTATGAGGAACGCGCCGCTCTCGAACCCAGGAACGGTGTTTAACGCCACATACGAACTGCTGGCGCTGTCGAAGTAAAAACTGTTACCGAGGATGCTGCTGGTGACATCAGCGCCGGCGGGGAAGTTGACGTTACCGCTGGCGGTGCCCACCTCGACGAAAAAGCTCTCGCCGTTCGCAAATCGAATCGGGCTGTTCAGGTTGACGAAAAACCAACTGCCCTGTGAAGCCACGGGCAGATCCACCGTGCCGGAGACGAGCGGCTGCCCCGTCTGATCGTAAACTGCTACCCACACCGGGTTGGTTGCGGCATTCTCGGTGCGCATGAAGAAGAGGACCTGGTCCAACTCGAAGTCGAAGCCGCTGGGGGCAAAGCCGTTGAGCCAAAAGAATGGATCGTTGTTGCCGAAGCCGATGAAGTCGTCCGGCTGGTCGTTGCCGTCGTCATTGATCAGCACGTCGTTTCCGGCGAGGGTCGGTAG
>JAHEMB010000112.1:0-6235 GCA_024643915.1 Rhodothermaceae bacterium
CGACGAGATCGTGCCACACACGAAGGACGTGGTGCAGTTTCAGGCGGTGGTGGATGCCTATAAAAAGACGAACGCGGTGAACAACGATGATGTGGCCGAGAATTTCTACACGGTGAAGGATGTCGCGGTCAAGAAGGACAGCGGCACCGCCAGCCTCGGCCTGGATCGCTACTTCGTGCTGATCCAGGGCCGGAGCGAGGACCCCGCCGACGGTGTCGTGCTCGAATTCAAGCAGGCACGGCGGACGGCCCTCCACGGCCTCGCGCCCAACGAGATGAGTGACGACATTGAGAAGGCCGAAGAGATCGTCGAGGCGCATGACATCCACCTCGTCGGCGGCGACCCGTTCTACGGCCATGCGGAACTCGACGACCGCAGCTTCCTCGTCCGCGAGCGCAGCCCGTTCAAGGAAGATATGGACGTGGACGACCTCGACGCGAAGGAGATGCGGACCTACGCCCGGATCTGCGGCAAGGCCCTCGCCCAGACGCACGCCCGCTCCGACGAGGACACCGGCATCATGGAGGGTGACGCCGAGAAGCGCATCCTCTCGTCCATCACGCCCCCCGTCTTTGTTGACGACGTGGTGCGTTTCGCCAAGACGGCTGCCAAGCGCGTGCGGCGCGACTACAAGCTCTTCAAGAAGGACCACGCCTGCGGTGCTTTCAACTTCGTGAACTCGCAGGAATAACCGTCCGCGCAACCGCCCCGAACGACCAGGCGTAAGGCAACCGTTCTCCTCCTCTCATCCCGCCGCGCCCGCCATGAAAAAGCGTATCGCCCTCCTTCCGCTTCTCTTCTTTCTCCTCTCCTGCACCCCACCCGAGGGCGTCCACGCGCAGCAATCGGAGGCGGTCGCTTTCGTGGACGTGAACGTGCTGCCGATGGACGGCGAGCGCGTGCGGGAAGGCCAGACGGTGCTGGTGCGCGGCGACCGCATTGCATCAGTGGGGCCGGTAGGCGAGGTCGAGGTGCCGGCGGGGGCGCTGCGCATCGACGGGGCGGGGCGCTACCTGCTACCCGGCCTGGCCGAGATGCACGGCCACATCCCCTCGCCCGACGCGCCCCAGCAGTTCATTGACGACGTGCTGTTCCTCTACCTAGCCAACGGCATCACCACCGTGCGTGGCATGCTGGGCTGGCCGGGCCAGCTCGCCCTGCGCGACGCCGCCAACCGGGGCGAGCGCCTCGCCCCCACCCTCTACCTCGCCGGCCCCAGTTTCAGCGGGCAGTCGATCGGCTCGCCCGAGCAGGCGGAAGAAAAGGTGCGGACGCAGGTGGCCGAAGGATGGGATCTGCTGAAGGTGCACCCCGGCCTGACGCGTGAAGAGTACGACGCGATGGCCCGGACGGCGAACGAGCTCGGGATCCGCTTCGGCGGGCACGTGCCGGAAGACGTGGGGCTCGCTCACGCCATCGAGATGAGCCAGGAGACGTTCGACCACCTCGACGGCTACGTCGCCTACCTCGATGGCGAGGCGGGGCCGGTGGACGAAGCCGCACTCGCCGAGGCCGTCCGCCTGACACGCGAGGCCGGCGCCTGGGTGGTGCCGACGATGGCTCTGTGGGAGGTCCTTTACGGTACCGTCGACCTGGAGACCCTGCGCAGCTATCCCGAACTCCAATACATGCCGCCCGACCAGGTGGCGCAGTGGGTCCGCATCCACGAGCAGCGCCTGGGCAACCCGCAACTCGACCTGGCTGTCTCGCAGCAGGTTATCAGCAACCGGATGCGGATCCTGGGAGCCTTACACGAGGGCGGCGTGCCGGTGCTGATGGGCACCGACGCCCCGCAACAGTTCAGCGTGCCGGGCTTCTCGCTCCACCGCGAACTCGAACGGATGCGCGACGCCGGCATGAGCCCCTACGCCATCATCGAGAGCGGCACCGTTAACGTCGGGCGCTATTTTGCGAACGAAGACACGTTCGGCCGCATCGCCGTGGGGCAGCGGGCCGACCTGATGCTGGTAGAGGAGAACCCGCTCGAAGACGTGACGCGCCTCGCCGGGCCGGCGGGTGTGATGGTGCGCGGGCGCTGGCTCTCCCGCGAGGCCCTCGACGAACGCCTCGCGCGGATCGCAGCCTCGTACCGCGAAGACGGCTAACAGGATGAGTGAGGGAGTGAGCAAACGGGTGACGGAGTGTTTCTTCTCCCACTCACCCACTCTCCCACTCGCCCACTCGCCCGCTCATGCCTTGGTCGCGGTGCCCATAATGTGGGGGCGGACGATAACGAAAGGCGTCTCCACGTCGAACGCTTCGTACTGCACATCGGCGAAGCCGGCTTTTTCGAGGGCGCGGCCCGTTTCGCGGTCGGGGTGGCAGCCGTCGGCGAGGACGCGCCAGAGCGGCTTGACGAAGTGCTGCGCCCGCCGCAGCGTCGTCCCTTCCGGCGCGGCCACGTGCTCGATGAAGTAGAACCGCCCGCCCGGCTTCAGCACGCGCCGTATCTCGGTGAGGGTCGCGTCGAGGTCGGGCACGGAGCAGAGGACGAGCGTGCTCACGAGGGCGTCGACGCTCTCGCTGCCCACTTCTAGCCGTTGCGCCGAGCCGGTGACGAGTTCGACTTGCCGCCCCAGCGCCGCCGCTTTTTCCTTCACGTAGCGATGCATGTGCGGGTTCGGCTCCACGCCCACCCACCGCACACCCTCGGGGTAGTAGGGCAGGTTGAGGCCCGTGCCGGGGCCGATCTCCAGCACCGTCCCGTGCAGATCGGCGAAGAGGCGGCGCTTGCGCTCACCATACACCTCGTCCTGGTGCGCGTCTCCCCGCGCCAGCAGGGCAGCGAAAAGCTTCTTGTAAAGACCGGCCATTTTCCCCTTATAGGCAGAAGCTGCACATCAGGATAGTAAGGATAGTAAAAAAGCCCGCTCTCAGCAACGAGAGCGGGCCTTTGCTTGCGAAGTCAAGTTCAGCTCCGCCGGTCATCTTTTTCCTTGGCGACGCCCTTGAAAGGCTTGCCGTCTTCTTTCACGTCCATGAACTCGCCCGTCTCGGCGTCTCGCTTCACCCAGGCATCGCTGCCCGTCTGGGTCTGGGTGCGATCCTTGACGGAGCCTTCGCGATGGTTTTTGCCCGTGTTGGTAGCCATGACCTCGTCTGTCTCTGCTGTGATTGGCGCTAACGACGCCAACACTAACCGGGCCTTCTTGCTTCGCGATCCGGTCAGGGCGCAGACGTAACGGCATCCTCAAAAAGCAGGCATGCCCAAGCGGAAACCTGGAGACGCCCCCCTGCTTCTACGCGCCGGGGATGCGAATGGACTGGCCGGGGTAGATCTTGTCCGGGTCGTCGATGATGCCTTTGTTGGCTTCGTGGATCTTGCGCCACTGGTTGGCATCGCCGTAGTGCTGCTTCGCGATCTTGGAGAGCGTATCGCCGCTCTGGATGGTGTAGAAGTTGGCCTTCTCCTCGGCAGGCTGCGCCGTGGCCGTCTGCTTCACCGTAAGTTGGTCGTCCACTTTCTCGACGCCCTTGATATTGCCCGCGATAAGCGTAGCGCGCTGCTTGTCCGCGTAGGAGTCGACCGTGCCGGTGAGCGCGACGGTGCCGTTGTCCTGGTAATGGACGAAGAGGTTATCGACGCTGTTACCGAGGGCGGAGCGGACGGCGCGTTTAATCTCGTCGGCCTCCTGGCCTTTCTTCACTTCCTTGCCGGAGCCTTTCAAAAAGTCGAAAATTCCCATGGTCGTCGTGTGATTCGGTTCAGGTTTCGGTGGAAAGCACGAAGGTAGGGAAGTATCCTTACCGGAAGCACTGCCGTGAGCAAATGTGGCGAGATCGTTGGATTTGTTGCGATGCGCCCGCGCCGCGCCTTCTTTTCCGAAGGCGTTACGCCTTAGAGGCGGGGCGCCCTTGCATTTGAACCTGCCGCCGGGCTACTGTGGCGCATCTCGATACCTCTCAACACCAACCAGAGAAAAAAATGTCTATCGCGAAAGTCATTGAAGTGCTCGCCGAAGGCGATTCCATCGAAGCAGCAGCCGAGTCTGCCGTGAAAGAAGCATCTAAATCGGTGCGTAATATCAGGCACGTATATCTGCAAGAATTCCAAGCCCTCGTCGAGGACAACCGCATCGTCAAGTACCGCGTCAATGCCAAGGTCACCTTCGTCGTTGGCGGCGACGGGGACATGAGCTGAGGCGTCTTCGCACCGTGTATGAAACGGCAGGCTCCGGCGGTCCGGGGCCTGCCGTTTTTAATGGGCAGGGCGCGGCGCTCTACCTCGGATTTAACAAACTCTGCGCCCCTCGCGGCACTTCCTTGCGTATTTTTGCGCCGCCCCCGCCACGCCACCGACAAAAGCGCAGACCGCATGCCCGACGCGCCGAAAATCACTCCCGAGAACAACCTGCTGGCCGACCTGGAACGCCGCCGCGCTGAGGCCCGCCTTGGTGGCGGAGAGAAACGCATCGCGAAGCAGCATGAGAAGGGCAAGCTGACGGCCCGCGAACGCCTCGACGTGCTCCTCGACGACGGCTCCTTCCGCGAACTCGGCACCTTCGTCCGCCACCAGCACCACGGCTTCGGCCTGGAACACAACCGCCCTTACGGCGACGGCGTGGTGACCGGCCACGGCACCATTAACGGGCGGCTCGTCTACGTCTTCAGCCAGGATTTCACGGTCTTCGGCGGCTCGCTCGGGCTGGCGCACGCGCACAAGATCACGCGCCTGATGAACCTAGCGATGGAGAATGGCGCCCCCCTCATCGGTCTCAACGATAGTGGCGGTGCCCGCATCCAGGAGGGCGTCGATTCACTAGGCGGCTACGCGGACATCTTCCTGCTCAACACGCTAGCCTCCGGCGTAGTGCCCCAGATCTCGGCGGTGATGGGGCCGTGCGCGGGCGGCGCCGTCTACAGCCCCGCCATCACCGACTTCGTCTTCATGGTGCAGGGCAGTAGCTACATGTTCGTCACCGGCCCCAACGTCGTCAAAACGGTGACGCAGGAGGACGTAACGGCCGAGGCGCTGGGCGGGGCCGAGGCGCATGCCACCAAGAGCGGCGTCTGCCACGTCGTTGCCCACAACGATGTGGACTGCCTCCTCAAGATCCGCGAGCTGTTCGACTTCATCCCGCAGAACTGCGAGGATCCGCCCCCGCACGCCGCCACCGACGACCTCCCCGACCGCGCCGACGAGGCCCTCGACACCATTGTGCCAGCCAATCCCAACAAACCCTACGAGATGCGCGAGGTGATCCGCCTCGTGGTGGACGATGGGCGTTTCTTCGAGATCCACGCCGATTACGCGCCCAACATCCTCGTCGGCTTCGCGCACCTGGGCGGGCGGAGTGTGGGCGTGGTGGCGAATAATCCGGCCGTGCTGGCGGGTGTGCTTGACCTCAGCTCCGGCGTCAAAGGCGCACGTTTCGTGCGTTTCTGCGACGCTTTCAATATTCCCCTTGTCGTTTTCGAGGACGTGCCCGGCTTTTTGCCCGGCACCGACCAGGAGTGGCGCGGCGTCATCCGGCACGGCGCCAAGCTCCTCTACGCCTTCTGCGAAGCCACCGTACCTAAAATCACGGTCATCACGCGCAAAGCCTACGGCGGCGCCTACGACGTGATGAACTCGAAGCACATTCGTGGCGATCTCAACTTTGCCTGGCCCACAGCCGAGATCGCCGTGATGGGGCCGCAGGGGGCCGTGGAAATCATCTACCGCAAGCAAATCGACGAAGCCGAGGACCCGGACGCGACCAAAGCACGATTTATAGAGGAATATAAGAACAAGTTTGCCAACCCATATATCGCCGCCGAACGCGGATACATCGACGATGTCATTGCACCGCGTTCTACCCGACGCCGCCTCATAGACGGGCTGGAAATGCTAAGAAATAAAGTAGTCAATAACCCACGAAAGAAGCACGGTAACATTCCGCTGTAACACACCGACTGCCAAAGCCTGTAAAATCAGCATGTTGGTGAAAATATTGAGCCAATTCGAAATGTAAATTGTGACGAAATGTTTATCATTTAGCCTTTCTTCATTAGATGAACACTTGCGCCAGAGCATATAGTGTCTTATAGTGCATGGGTCTAGCTGCCATCAGCTAAGGTAACGCTTCAACACTTACGGTACCCAACTCAACTCCTGGAGGGAGGACTCCGTGCATCGACGCCTATTGCTAGTTGCCGTCGCGCTCTGCCTGTTCGCAGCCCCTACGGCGCAGGGCCAACATCAAACAAATTCCCGGCCTGCCCCCCAGGGCGCCGACCAAACGCCGCTTGATCG
>JAHEMB010000112.1:6245-8210 GCA_024643915.1 Rhodothermaceae bacterium
TGGGGGTAAAGAACAGATTCAAAAGAAGAAAATAGAAGAGATAGTTTATAAAAATCAGGATCAAAAAGATTTTGTTAGCTCTTTAGTTAAGGACAAAATTTTACCTAAACCTATGGCTTCTTATTTGTCAAGACCTACTGAAATACTTTCCAGAATTAATGAGGTTAGGCAACTACTTCTTGATGAAAATATACATGACAGTTTTGGACAAAAGGTCACTAAAGAACAAATAAATGCTATTTGGGACGCTTTCCGACGAGCAGATCATGCGCCGGATGGCCCGCATTTACGGCTTCCAATCCAAAATCCTCGATGCGCAGGCTACAGGCAACGGCGACGATGCCGAGCGCACCCTTGAACTGGCGATGACCGAGCTTTCGACACTCGTCCAACAACCCGGTATTCTGGAGCGACCCCGCTTTTTGGAGCTTTACCGCACGGTTATCACCGAATACGAGAAATATTACGGCGTCTCCGATTCCGTCCTGAGCATCCAGCGCGGCGACATTTTCCAGTTTCGCGCCGACGTCTTCGCCGTCCTCGACGACGTGACGGACCCCCTCCTCGAAGACGTGATGCTGCCCGATTTGCAGCCGATGCAGACCACCTTCCCAATGACGATGAACCGGCTGGTGGAATCGAGCATCTCGTACCTGACGAAGGCGCCGCATAGGCACGTCTACCACTGGCTCAGCCGTGCCGAGACGTATTTCCCGATGATCGAGCAGATCATGCAGGAAGAGGGCGTGCCGGACGAGTTGAAATACCTCGCCATGATCGAGAGCGGGCTGAATCCCACGGCGCGGAGCTGGGCGAAGGCTGGTGGCATGTGGCAGTTTATCGTGCCCACGGGCGCCGCCTATGGCCTCGACGTCAACAGCTACGTGGACGAGCGGATGGACCCGGAGAAGGCCACGCGCGCCGCCGCCCGTCACCTGAAAGACCTCCACAAACTATTCGGCGGCGACTGGCAGCTGGCCCTAGCCGGCTACAATTGCAGCCCCCGCCGCATCCAGCGGGCCATCAAGCGCGCCGAGGCCCGTACGGGCCGCAAGGCTACCTTCTGGGACATCTACGACGACATCCCGCGCGAGACGCGCAACTACGTACCCATGTTCATTGCAGCGGCCCTCGTCACGTCGAATCCGGGCGCTTTCGGGCTGGAAGAGCCCAAGCCGGGGCCGCGCTACGAGTACGACTATGTGCCCGTCAGCGGCATGATTCCCCTCGCCACCATCGCTGAGCTGGTCGGCACCGAGGAGGCGACCATCAAGGCGCTCAACCCTGAACTGCGCCGGGGCACAACGCCGCCTACGCGAGACAGCTACTACGTTCGCATCCCCCTCGGCACCTACAGCACCTTCGCCGACAACCTGGCGAAGATGCCCGAGGTGCGGCACCATGCTACGCAAAGCTACACCGTCCGCCGGGGCGATTCGCTCGGCAAGATCGCCAAGCGCTACGGCGTAAGCGTAGCGGCGCTCAAGAGGGCCAGTGGCCTGCGCAGCACCACGATCCAGCCCGGCCAACGCCTGACGATCCCCGTCCCGCGCTACGAGACCATCAAGCCCTCGGAGTTGCTGGCCGACGGGCAACCCGCCAGCATCCGGTACGGCGCGCGCATGGTGCGGCCCATCGTGGCGGCTTCCCAACCGAAGACAGCTACCCGCCGCCCGTCGATCCCCGTCGTCAAGGCCAGCCACACGTCGGGGCCGGACGTAGAGGAAGTTGAAGAGGCAAAAGCCAGCCCCAAAGAAGCGAAAGCATCGGCCGCCGCCGAATCGTCCAAGCAGACGCGCATCACTTACCGCGTCCGCCGGGGCGACTCGCTCGGCAAAATTGCTAAGCGCTATGGTGTGAGTGTGAACAGCCTCAGGCGTTGGAACAACATCCGAGGCTCAAAAATCCGTTCCGGCCAGCGCCTGACCATCTACTCCGCTGGTGGGAATGTGAAGCAGGCCTCGG
>JAHEMB010000113.1 GCA_024643915.1 Rhodothermaceae bacterium
CTTTCTCTTCTACGTATTTCTCGACATCCAGGCCGAAGTGCAGGCCGCGCTCCTCAAGAACCTCGATCAACTCCTGCAGCGACTTCCGGCCGAAGTTGCGGAACTTGAGCATCTCCGACTCCTCGCGCCGCACAAGGTCGCCGATGTTCTTGATGTTGGCGGCCTTGAGGCAATTGTGCGCCCGCACCGACAGGTCGAGTTCGTCGACCGGCTGGGAAAGTAACTCGCGGATGCGCTGGACCTCGGCATCGACCTCCTTCTCCTCCACCACGGGCTGCGGCTCGCTGTCCATCTGGATGAAGAGGTTGACGTGCTCGCGCATGATGGCGGCGGCCTGCGCCAGGGCGTCTTCGGGCGCCACCGAGCCATCGGTCAGCACCTCGAAAGAGAGCTGCTCGTAGTCGATCTTCTGCCCTACGCGCGTCGGCTTGACGCTATACTTGACATTCTTGATGGGGGTGAAGATGGCGTCGATGGCGATGACGCCGATGGGGTCGTCCTCCATCTTGTTCTCGTCAGCCTCGACGTAGCCCCGGCCCCGGCCCACGCGCAGTTCGATGACGAGGTCGGCCACGTCGCCGAGCGTGGCGATGTGGTGGTCGGGGTTGAGCACCTCGTATTCGTTTGTGGCCGCGGCGATGTCACCGGCCGTCCAGGTACCCGGGCCTTTCAGGTGCAGGTGGACGTTGCTATCCACCACGTCGTTCGCTCTGAAGCGGACGCCCTTGAGATTGAGGATGATGTCGGCGACGTCCTCCGCAACGCCGGTGATGGTCGAGAATTCGTGCTGCACGCCGTCGATTTTGAGGGCCGTGACGGCCACCCCTTGCAGGGAGGAGAGCAGCACGCGACGCAGGGCGTTCCCGAGGGTGACACCGAAACCGCGCTCGAGCGGCTGGATCACGAACCGGGCTGTGGTGTCGGTGGCATCTTCCACCTGTACACCATCCGGCATTTGTATCCCGAAATTATTCATCTGTATGGATCGAACCTGTTGTGAAAGCCATCGGCGGAACGGGGCATCCAGCGCGGCGGCACCCGCACGTCAAGGTGCCGCCTTCGTAGAACCTACTTGGAGTAGAGCTCGACGATGAGCTGCTCGCGGATATTCTCCGGGATGTCCTCGCGGTTAGGCAGGTCGAGAAACTTGCCCTGGACGAGCTTGCGGTCAACCTCTAGCCAGGGGAACGCGCGGCGCATATTGCGGACGTTGTCCTGGACGATGTCGAGGTTGCGGCTCTTCGGGCGGATGGCCACGATGTCGCCGGGGCGCAGCTGGTACGAGGGGACGTCCACCACCTGTCCATTGACCATGATGTGGCCATGGTTGACGAGTTGGCGGGCCTGGCGGCGCGTCCGGCCGAAGCCCAGGCGGAAGACGGTGTTGTCCAGCCGCGACTCGAGAAACTTCAGGAGGTTCTCGCCGGTGACGCCGCGCTTGCTGGCGGCCTTCTCGAAGAGGTTGCGAAACTGGCGCTCCAAGAGGCCATAGGTGTATTTCGCCTTCTGTTTCTCTTTGAGCTGCAGGGCATACTCGCTCTCTTTGCGGCGGCGGTTGCGGCCATGCTCGCCCGGCGGGTACGGCTTACGCTCCAGCGCCTTGCTGGGGCCAAATATCGGTTCCTTGAACCGACGTGCAATTTTCTGCTTGGGGCCTCTGTATCGGGCCATGCTTTATTCTCCTCTCGCTTGTGTTAAACAAACGTACAGGCACGCCCTAGTGTCGTGCCTGTAACCGGACTTATTCCGATTGCGGATTGTGGATTGCGAAGTGGTCCTGTTCGGCACCCAATCCGCGTTCCGCAATGATCAAACGCGGCGGCGTTTCGGAGGCCGGCAGCCGTTGTGGGGGATAGGGGTGACGTCGCGGATCGTGGCGATCTCGAGGCCGGACGCGGAGAGTGCGCGGATGGCCGACTCGCGGCCGGATCCGGGACCCTTCACGTACACGTCCACGCGGCGAAGGCCGAGGTCGTGGGCTTCCTTGGCGGCTGCCGAAGCCGCCACCTGGGCGGCGTACGGTGTGTTCTTGCGGCTGCCTTTGAAACCCATCTTGCCCGAGCTTGCCCACGAGATGCAGTTGCCGTACTGGTCGGTCAACGTGATCATCACGTTGTTGAACGTGGCTTTGACAAATGCCTGCCCGTTCGACTCGACGACGACGTTCTTCTTGCGGGCAGCGCGGCCGCGCCCCCCTCCTTTCTGCTGTCTCTTTGCCATAGTCTCTGTTAGCTTTCAGCGTTCAGCATTCAGTCGTCAGCCTCCGCACGATCCGGCAAAAAGCCCATCGCTGAAAGCTGCGCGCTGACGGCTCGTGTATTACTTGCGCGGCGCCTTCTTCTTGCCCGCGACGGTCTTGCGGCGGCCTTTGCGAGTACGGGCGTTGGTCTTCGTACGCTGGCCCCGCACGGGCAGACCCCGGCGATGCCGCAGCCCGCGGTAGCAGCCGATGTCCATCAACCGCTTGATGTTCATCTGCACTTCGGTCCGCAAGCCACCCTCAACGAGGTACTCGTCCTCGATCATGCGGCGGATGCGGCGCGTCTGCTCCTCCGTCCACTCCGACGGATGCACGTTCGGGTCGATCTCGGCCCGCCCGAGGATCTCGTTGGCGCGCGACTGCCCGACGCCGAAAATGGTCGTCAGCGCGATCTCGCCGCGCTTGTCGTTCGGGACGTCTACTCCTGCAATTCGAGGCATGTCTTAATTTCGGATTGTGGATTGCAGATTGCGGATTGGGTATCAAAAGCGGAAAGCTGCGCTAAAGCCAGCCAAGCCGCAATCTGCAATCCGAATTCCGCAATCGGTTTACCCTTGCCGCTGCTTGTGCTTGGGATTCTTCTTGTTGATGACGTACACGCGGCCTTTCCGGCGAACGATCTTGTCGTCGGCGCTGCGCTTTTTGACACTAGCTCGGACCTTCATCGGATTCTCCTGCTGCTGTATTCGAGGTACTGCGGGCCTGCGGTGGGCTGCTTTCGTGCAAAGCCTATAGAAAACGTGCCGGTCGCCTAGAAGTTCGTTGAAATTCCCGTTGATGAAGCGCCTACTTGTAGCGATACACGATCCGGCCTTTCGTCAGGTCGTAGGGCGAAAGCTCGACCTTCACCTTATCGCCCGACAGGATCTTGATGAAGTGCATTCTCATCTTGCCCGAAAGCAGTCCCAGGATTTCGTGGCCGTTCGCCAGGCGGACGCGGAACTGCGCGTTCGGGAGCGATTCGACAACTTCCCCCTCTTGTTCAATGGCTTTCTGCTTAGCCATGGGTTCCAGTCGCTTCGTGCAGCACCTCCCTTCTGTATGGCGCCTCTACCACCGCTTCGATGTATTCAAACGTCGTCAGAATCTCGGCGGCGCCGCGCCGGCAGACGACCATGTGCTCGTAATGCGCCGAAGGCGACCCGTCGGCGGCACGCACGGTCCAGCCATCGTCGTCGGTCTCCACATCGGCGGTGCCCCGATTGATCATCGGCTCAATGCAGATAGCGAGGCCGTCCTTTAGCTTTTTGCCCTTGCCGCGCTGGCCGTAGTTGGGCACCTGCGGGTCCTCGTGCAGGCTGCGCCCGATGCCGTGCCCCACGAGGTCGCGCACGACGCCGTAGCCGTACCCTTCGCAATGCGTCTGCACTGCGTTGGAAATATCGCCCAGCCGGTTGCCGACGACTGCCTTTTCAATCCCCTTATAAAGCGCCTCGTAGGTGACGCGGCACAACCGGACGTTCTCCTCGGAGGTCTCCCCCACCGCGAAGGTGTAGGCGCTGTCCCCAAAGTAGCCATCGAGCTGCACGCCGCAATCGACCGAGATGAGGTCGCCTTCTTGCAGCCGGTAGCCGTCGGGGATGCCGTGCACCACCACGTCGTTCACCGAGATACAGAGCGTGTTGGGGAAAATCACCTTCCCCACTTTGTAGCCTTTAAAGGCCGGCACGCCCCCGTAGCTCCGCAGAAAATCCTCAGCGATGGCATCGAGTTCGGCGGTGGTCACGCCGGGGCGAACGTGGCGGCCCACCTCGGCCAGGGCGCGGCCCACGAGGTCCGCACTCTCCCGCATCTTCTCGATTTCTCGACTGCTCTTCAGGTGGATCATTTCTTCGAGGTGTTACGCCCGCCGTCCGCGCACCCGGCCGCTCTTCATAAAGCCGTCGTAGTGACGCATCAGCAGGTGGCTCTCGATCTGCTGGAGCGTGTCGAGCGTCACCTGTACGAGGATGAGGAGGCTGGTACCGCCGTAGAACATGGCGAAGTTGGGCGTGACGCCCGCCTGCATGGCAAAGGCCGGCAGAATCGCCACCAGACCCAGGAAGATCGAGCCAGGCAGGGTGATCTTCGTCAGGATGTTATCGACGAACTCGCTGGTCTGTTTGCCAGGCCGAATGCCGGGGATAAAACCGCCCTGCCGCTTCATCGTGTCCGCCATCTCCTTAGGGTTCACGGCGATGGCCGTATAGAAGTAGGTAAAGAAGACGCAGATGATGAAGAAGGTGATGGAGTAGCCCCAGCCCGCGATATCGCTGAACCACGCCCCGAAATTCTGCATAAAGCCGCTGTCGGGGAAGAACGAAGCGATGGTGGCCGGCACGAACATAATCGACTGGGCGAAAATGATGGGCATGACGCCAGCTGCGTTGACGCGGATCGGCAGGTACTGCGTCGTCCCGCCGTAGACCTTCCGGCCCACCACGCGCTTGGCATATTGCACCGGAATCCGCCGCATTCCCTGCGACACTAGCACCACCCCGGCCACCACAAGTGCCCAAACACCCAGTTCGAGGAGAAGGATGAAGAGGTTGTCCTTCAGGGAGAACTCGTTGAAGAGCGACTGCGGCAGAAAGGCGATGATGCCGATCATGATAATCAGCGAGATGCCGTTGCCTATGCCGTTCTCTGTAATTCGCTCGCCCAGCCACATCACGAAAATGGTGCCCGCCGTCAGGACGATCACGGTCGAAACCATGAAGAGCGTCGAGCCGATGACGATGGCCTGCCCGGTGGCGCCGTATTGCAAGTTGATGGCGTAGCCGATGGACTGCAAGGCGGTGATGCCCACCGTCCCGTACCGGGTAAGCTGCGTGATCTTACGCCGCCCCTCTTCGCCCTCACGCTGGAGCTTCTGGAAGTACGGCACCGCCGCCCCCAGCAGCTGGATGATAATAGAGGCGGTAATGTAGGGCATGATGCCCAGGGCAAAGATGCCCGCCGCGCTAAAGGCGCCGCCCACGAACATGTCGAGAAAGCCGAAGAGGTTGTTCGTGTCCGCCCCTTCGTTGACGGCAGCCAGCACGCTGGCGTCTACGCCCGGCAACGTGACGAACGTGCCGAGCCGATAGATGAAGAGCAGCCCGAGCGTATACATGATACGCCGCCGCAGCTCCTCGATTTTCCAGATGTTCCGTACGCTCTCGGCGAGACCTGCCATGATTCGAATGCGGAATGCGGAGTGCGGAATGCGGAGTGGTCTTGGTCAGTAGCTTAGTTGCTACGGACACCCAATCCCCATGCCGAAATCCAAAATCTAAGATTCAATGACCGTGGCGCTGCCACCGGCCTTTTCGATCTTCTCCTTGGCGGATTTGCTGAAGGCGTGGACCTGCACGTCCAGGGCCGTTGTCAGCTCGCCGCCGCCGAGGATCTTCACCCGGTCCTTTTTGCGGGCGATGCCCGCGTCGACCAGCACCTGCGGCGTTACCGGCTGGGCCGTGTCGATGCGCCCTTCCTCGACCAGTCGCGCCAGGCGAGAGAGGTTAATGCCTCGATACGCAGTACGGAAGTGCTTGTTCGTGAAGCCGTACTTCGGCACGCGCCGCTGCAGCGGCATCTGCCCGCCTTCAAACCAGGAGGGGATGCTTGCGCCGGCGCGGCTCTTCTGGCCCTTGTTGCCTTTGGTCGAGCTGTGCCCGCCGTAGCCCGAGCCCACGCCGCGCCCGATGCGCTTGCGCTTTTTCGTGGCGCCCTTTGCCGGTTTCAGATTGCTGAGATCCATGATGCTTTCTTGGCTAAAACGCCCGCCTTCAGGTTCGGCTGTGCAGCCTTTCGACGACGGACTCGCGTGATATAAAAGTGAAGCGTGAAACGTGAAACGGGAAGGAGCGCGGCTGAGCGGATCAGGCAGGCCCCCTCATGTTTCACGCATCACGTTTCACGCTTTTACTTCTTCAACTTGAACCAGGTGCCGCACCTTCTCGATCATGCCGAGGATCTGCGGCGTATCGCCGTGCTCGACGCTCTGGTGCATCTTCCGCAGGCCGAGGGCTTCGAGCGTGCGCTTCTGCTTGCCCGGCTTGCGGATGGCGCTTTTGACCTGGGTAATTCGCAGTGTTGCCATGTTTTAATCTGGTTGTCGGTTATCGGTTGACGGTTGACGGTTCGGGGGCCTCTTAAGCAATCTACACCCGGCAAACCGGCAGACCGGCGAACCGACCTACCCTTCAAAAACCTTCTTCAGGGGAATGCCCCGGCGCTTGGCGACCTCCATGGGGTCCTCCAGGTTGCTCAGGGCGTCCATTGTCGCGGCCACCTGATTATGCGGGTTGCTCGAACCGAGCGACTTCGACAGGATGTCCGTGATGCCGGCGCATTCGAGCACAGCACGCACGCCTCCACCCGCGATGACGCCCGTACCCGGCGCGGCTGGCTTCAGCAGCACCCGGCCCGCGTCCTGCTGGCCGATAACGTGGTGCGGAATAGTGCCCTTCTTGAGCGGCACCCGCACGAGGTTCTTCTTGGCGTCGTCGGTGCCTTTGGAAATCGCGTCGGCCACTTCGTTGGCTTTGCCCAGCCCGGCCCCCACCATCCCTTTCCCATCACCCACGACGACGACGGCGTTGAACGAGAACCGGCGACCGCCCTTGACCACTTTGGCTACACGGTTGACCGAAACCAGACGCTCCGTCCAGTCGCGCTGATCTTCGCCCGCCCGTTCGCGCCGCCGCTTGCGGCCGTCTCCTCTTCCTTTTGCCATGATAGTCTTCGCTTTACGTTAAAACTTGAGGCCGCCTTCGCGAACCCCGTCGGCCAGGGCCTTAACCCGGCCATGATAGCGGTACCCATTGCGGTCGAAGACGGCGGTTTCGACGCCGGCCTCTTTGGCCCGCTCGGCCAGCTTTTGGCCTACGGCCTTGCCCACCTCCACCGGCTTCTGCCCCTCGTCAATGCCTTCCTCGACGCTGGAGGCCGCAGCCACCGTGTGCCCGGCGAGGTCGTTGATGAGCTGGGCATAAATGTGCTTGTTCGAGCGGTAAACGGTGAGGCGCGGCCGCTCTGCAGTGCCCTGTATTTTGGCACGGATGCCGCGCTTGACGCGCTGCCGACGTACCCTTTTCTGTGTTTTCTCTCGCGTAATCATCGCTGCTTTTCTCTTTGCTGAAAGATTGCCGACCCTTCAGCCTGGTGTATTGCGAAATTTAGCGGGCCGCCGTCTTGCCGGCCTTGCGACGGACGTACTCGTCCACGTAGCGGACGCCCTTGCCCTTATACGGCTCGGGCGGACGCAGGCCGCGAATCTTGGCCGCCACCTGCCCGACGAGTTGCTTGTCGGTGCCCTCTACCGTGATGATGGTGTTCCTGCCGCGCTCTTGCACCACCGAGATGCCTATGCCCTCGGGCGGGAGGAAGAAGATCGGGTGGGAGTAGCCCAGGGCCAGCTCCAGCACGCCGTTGTTAACTTCGGCACGGTAGCCGACGCCGATCACTTCGAGCTGACGGCGATAGCCCTCGGTGACGCCCGTCACGGCGTTGTCGATGAGGGAGCGGTACAGACCGTGCATGGCCCGGTGCCGCTTCTGATCGGTCGGACGCATGACGACGAGTTGCCCGTCTTCGAACTTTACGTCGATGTCGGGATCGACCTGTACCGACAGTTCGCCCTTGGGCCCCTTCACCGTCACCCGGTTGTTCGTGGCCACGTCGATCTTGACCTTGTCGCCGACCTCAATCGGCATCTTCCCAATCCGAGACATGGTTTCTCTCTGCTTGCTCTATCGATGGCGTTCCAGGAAGCAACGGGCGGCGCGGGGCCGCCGGTGCTAGTAAATGTAGGCGAGGACCTCGCCGCCGACGTTGATGCGCTTGGCCTCTTTGTTGGTCATCACCCCATGCGAGGTGGAGAGGATGGCAACCCCGAGACCGTTCTTTACCCGCGGCAGATCATCGGCGCCGACGTACTTGCGCAGACCCGGCGTAGAGACGCGCTT
>JAHEMB010000114.1 GCA_024643915.1 Rhodothermaceae bacterium
ACTCTTGAGGGCGAAGGCGTACAGGCTTTCGTGTATGACGATGCAGCGACAGCGCTGGACGAGGCCGGCCGCGTGTCGCCCGACGGTGCCTCTATTGTGGGCGGCGAGGCGGCGCATACGGTCCTGTGGGTAGCACCGCCCCACTTTTTTCGCCGAGATCGGATCATTGTACTGTACGTGGGCACCCATTCTACCGTCCTGACCGGCTTGGAAGAGGTCATGGGGCCGCAGTTCGCCGGGCGGTGATCTTGGTGCCTTGAGGAATTCACTTCAGCGTACCTCCCAGGTCAGAATCTCCTGCTCATTCTTGGGCCGGTCTGCACAGTCCGCCGGGGGCGTTCGTTCATGTTTCTCGGTGATGTTGTAGCCGATGTCGGCCCACTGGCGAGCAAGGTGGTCGTTCCACTGCGTGTAGTGCTCCCACTTCTCCGGCAGCTCGTCGTCGGCATAGATGGCCTCGACCGGGCAGACGGGCACGCAGGCGTTGCAGTCGATGCACTCGTCGGGGTGGATGACGAGGAAGTTGGGCCCTTCGTAGAAGCAATCGACAGGGCAGACCTCCACGCAATCGGTGTAGGTGCAGTTGATGCAAGGCTCGGCGACGACGTACGGCATGGGGCCCGCGTACAAGGTACAGCGTCGATCAAGGTCTGGACGATGACCAGAAGGCCGGCAACCAGGAGCAAGACAGTCATCCCTCAGTGTTGCGCGAAGACTGCGAGGCCGCCGCGCTTGTCGAAGGCGTAGACCTCGTAGCGCTCGGCGGGGCGGCCTTCGACCTCCATGCCGGGCGACCCGATGGGCATGCCAGGCACGGCGATCCCTGTCACGTCAGGCTTCTCTTCGATCAGGCGCTTTACGTCCTCTGCCGGCACGTGGCCCTCTACCACGTAGCCATCAACCACGGCGGTATGGCACGAGCCCAGACGCGAGGGCACGCCGAGCTGCTCTTTCATCGGCGTCACGTCTTCCAGGTCCGTCGTCTTCACCTCGAAGCCGCTTTCTCTGAGATGATCGACCCATTTGGCGCAGCAGCCGCAGGTCGGGGTCTTGTAGACCGTGACGGACGGGAGCTCACCTTTGGCATCGGTGCACGCCGCCACAAGGAGCGCGCTCAAGGCGAGGAGGGGGAGGAGGGTAAGCAGGCGTTTCATAGGGAGCGCGGGAATGGGTTGCTTTTACGATGGAGCGAGTGGGAAGCAGGTCAAGAGTGGGAAAAAGGAGATGTTGAATCGAAGAGCCGAAGAGTCGAGAAATCGAAGAGGGGCCAAGCTGCAACCATCATCGTTTCATCGTTTCCTCGATTCATTTCATTCTCTCCCACTTGCCCTTTCAAGTATTTCACGAGTGGACGACGAGGGTGCCTTCCTGCATGTCCATGCCGCAGACGAACGTGTAGTCGCCCCCCTCTTCAGGTGTAAACTCGATGGCGACCGGCTCGTTCAGCGGGAGCTTCGTTTTTTCGACGCCCAGGCCGGGAATCGTCACGTCTTCGGAGCAACCGGCATCTACCGTCCGTGTGAAAACGAGGCGGGCGGGCACGCCGGCCTTCAACGCGATGCGCTTCGGCTCATACCCGAGCTTGCCGGCTCTCACCTCCACCACCTGCACGCCATCGATCAGGCGCGGCGCCTCAGCTTCTAGCTTGCGCGCGGCGGTGCCGCCGATAGTTTCGCCTGGTGCTTGTTCGGGCTGTTGTGCCGTGGAGGCGTCCGCCGGGGCTTCAACCTCGGCCGCTTCGTTACCGCAGGCGGCAACGAAAAAGGCGAGCAGGAGCGCGGGAATCAGAGCTTTTATGGCTTTCATCTTCGGTTTTCTGTTTGGTGCGTGTTATTGAAAAGGAAAGGTTTAGGTGGTTGATAGTTCAGGGCGTTGGGTGAAGAAGAGGGGATGCAACGAAAGAATTACACGATCAAGGCGGTGCTTCCAGGGTTGCCATTTCCACGGGAGTCTCTGCATGCGATTCTGCTTCCGAGTCTTCCGACAAACCGCGCAGCCGGCGCCCATGGACGACGGCGTAGAGAGCGGGGATCATGATGAGGGTGTGAATGGTGGAGGTCACCAGCCCGCCCACCATCGGTGTGGCGATGCGCTTCATCACCTCGGCGCCGACTTCGGTGCCGAACATGATGGGGAGGAGGCCGATGATGGTGGTGAAAACGGTCATCAACTTGGGCCGGACGCGGTCCACGGCGCCTTCTTCGAGGGCTTCGTTGAGCCGGCGGCGTGAGGTCAGCCGACCCTCTCGGCGGTAGCGCTGCATGGCTTCATCGAGGTAGACGTGCATCACCACGCCCGTCTCCGCCGCCAGCCCCGCCACGGCAATCAGGCCCACCGCCACCGCGACGCTCATGTTGAAGCCGAGGAGCGCCATCAGCCAGACGGCCCCGACGACGGCGAATGGGAGGGGGATCATCAGCAAGAGAGCCTCCCGCGCGCTCCTAAAGTGAATGAACAGCAGGAGGAAGATGAGGGCGAGCGTGACGGGCACGAGAATCTGGAGCCGCCGCCCGGCACGTTCCATGTACTCATACTGCCCGCTCCATTTGATCGAATAGCCCGGCGGCAGGTCGATGCGCGCGGCCACGGCCTCCTGCGCACGCTGCACGTAGCTGCCCACGTCCGTGCTCGGCTCCAGGTCTACGTAGACCCAGGCGTTGGGGCGGGCGTTCTCGCTCTTGATCATCGGCGGTCCGTCCACGAGCCGCAGGTCGGCGAGCTGACCGAGGGGGATGGGGACGCCCGCCGGGGTGGGCACGAGGACGTTGCGGAGGGCGGGCAAGTCGTCGCGAAGGTCGCGGGGGTAGCGGACGTTGACGGGGTAGCGTTCGAGGCCCTCCACCGTCGTTGTCACGTTCATCCCGCCCACGGCGCTCATCAGCACCTCCTGCACGTCGCCCGTGGTGAGGCCGTAGCGTGCTGCCGCCTCGCGATTTACGTCCACATCGAGGAAACGCCCGCCCATCACCCGTTCAGCATAGACCGAGAGCGTGCCCTCAACGGGCCGAAGCACGGCCTCCACCTGCTCGCCCAACTGCTCGAGTATCCGCAGGTCAGGTCCGGCGATCTTCACGCCCACTGGCGTCTTGATGCCCGTCGCCAGCATGTCGATGCGCGTTTTAATGGGCATCGTCCAGGCGTTCGTCAGGCCGGGAAACTGGATGGCGCGGTCGAGTTCGGCGACGAGCTTATCCCACGTCATGCCCGGTCGCCACTCGTCGCGCGGCTTCAGCAGGATGGTCGTTTCAATCATCGACAGGGGCGCCGGGTCGGTGGCCGTCTCCGCCCGCCCGATCTTGCCGAAAACGCTTTCGACTTCGGGGAAGCTCTTGATGATGCGGTCGGTCTGCTGGAGGATCTCTTTCGCCTTTTGCGGCGAGACGCCCGGCAAGGTCGTCGGCATGTACAGCAGGTCGCCCTCGTTGAAGGGTGGCATGAACTCGCTGCCGATCTGCGGGAACGGCACGTACGCGCGCCCGAAGAGCATCCGCTGGACTGGCAGGAGGGTGACGAAAAGGAGGGCGAACCCGACCCCCAGGACGAGCTTCGGCCGTCGCAGCGTGCCCCGAATGAGGGGCCGATACGCTCGGATGAAGAAGCGCGCCATCGGGTTTTCGGCCTCGCTACGAATGCGCCCCTTGATGAACGTCACCATGAGCGCTGGTACGAGCGTCACCGCCAGGAGGGACGCTGCTGCCATCGCAAAGGTCTTGGTGAGGGCCAGTGGCCGAAACAGGCGCCCCTCCACCTGTTCGAGCGAAAAGACCGGCAGGAAAGAAAGGGTGACGATGAGGAGGGAGAAAAACAAGCTCGGCCCTACTTCCTTGGCCGCGTCTACGATGGCCCGGTAGCGGGCCGAGGAGGAGAGAGGAGGGAGGGGAGAGGAGGGAAGCATATTTTTTTCCGTCTCTCCTCTCCCCTCACCCCTCACCCCGCTGTAATCCTCAACACTCCGCACTCCGCGCTCCGCTCGCTGCACTCTCTCCAGGTGCTTGTGCGCGTTCTCGACCATGACGAGGCTGGCATCGACCATCACGCCGATGGCGATGGCGAGGCCGCCCAGGCTCATGATGTTGGCGTTGATACCCAGCCCGTACATCACCAGGAGCGAGATGAGCAGGCCCACCGGGATGGTGATGAGGGCGACAAAGGCGCTGCGGACGTGTAGGAGGAAAATGAGCACGATCAGCGCCACTACCAGCATCTCCTCCCACAGCTTGGTGGTGAGCGTGCCTACGGCGGCGGAGATGAGGGCCGACCGGTCGTACTCGGCGACGACGTGGACGCCGGGCGGGAGGCTCCCTTCGAGTTCAGCCAGGCGCGCCTTCACCCTGCCGATGACGCGCTGGGCGTTCTCCCCGTAGCGCATCACCACGATGCCGCCGACGACCTCGCCCTCGCCGTTCTTCTCCGCAATACCACGCCGGATCTCCGGGCCGAGCTGCACCCGCGCCACGTCGCCGAGGGTGAGGGGCGTGCCGCCGCGCGCCTTGAGGGGGATCTGACGGATATCTTCCATCCCGCGCAGGTAACCCTTGCCGCGCACCACGTACTCGCGCTCGCCCATCTCTAGCAGCCGCCCACCCACGTCCTGGTTCGATCGCTGGATGGCCGTTTTCACCTCAGAAATAGGTACGCCGTACGCCGCGAGCCGCTGCGGGTCAACCACAACCTGATACTGCTTCAGGAAGCCGCCCACGGTGGCCACCTCAGCGACGCCGTCGAGGGCCTGGAGTTCGTACTTGAGGAAGAAGTCCTGGAGAGAGCGCAGTTGGGCGAGGTCGAGGCCGCCGGTCGTATCGACGAGGCTGTACTGAAAGACCCAGCCCACCCCGGTGGCATCCGGGCCGAGGGCGGGGCGGGCGGCTTCGGGGAGACTGGCGCTGGCCTGGTCGAGGAATTCAAGCACCCGGCTGCGCGCCCAGTACATGTCCGTCCCATCCTCGAAGAGGATGTAGACGAACGACGTGCCGAACATCGAGTAGCCGCGCACGGTCTTGGCGTAGGGCACGCTCAGCATCGCTGTAGCGAGCGGGTACGTCACCTGCTCCTCGACGATCTGCGGCCCCTGCCCGGCGTACTCGGTCTTGATAATGACCTGCACGTCGGAGAGATCTGGGATGGCATCGACGGGCGTATTGGCGACGGCCCACACCCCCGCCACGGCCACCAGAAGGGTAGCCAAGATGACGAGCAGCCGGTTCGCTGCGCTCCATTCAATAAGGCGTTCGAGCATAGCCTATATCAATTGGCAATGAGCAATGTGCAATGATCAATGCGAAGCGCGTAGCAGGAGACAAGCGATTGCGCGCGTCTTGAGCTACCATCATTGCTCATTGCCCCTACATCTTGTGACCGGGGCGGTGCTGGTGGTCGCCTCCGCTATCGGTGCCGTAGCCGCGCAGCATGTCGTAGTGCTGGATCTGGGCCTCCGTCATCAGTTCCTTTAGCTGCAAGTGAGCATGGAGGTGGACGAACCGCAACCGCCCTTGCAGCAGGCCGATAGACTCAGTCAGTTCAGCAATCGCTTCAGGTGTGGCCTGCGATCCGGCAAAGAGGGCATCAAGGCTTTTTTCTTTCGCCACGATCTCCTCGCCCAGCCGGACTGCCTCGGCGTGCATCGCTTCGTAGACGGCCTGCACCTGTGTCACCTGATCAGGCGCGAGATCGAGCTCGTCGCGCAGTTCGAGCACGTGGCGGGGGCCGGGGTAGCTGTTCAACTCGGCAGCGCGGGCGAAGCCCATTCCTTCGCCGTTGCGGTACCCGTCGATCTCGGCCTCAGAGAGTGCCTTGACGGTCCGGTCCTTTTCCCCTGCATAAGGCGAAGGTGCGTGGGATTGCCCTTTTACAATCTGAATTCCCGCCAGCAGGACCAACGGCAAGGCGAGCAAAAGTGTTCGTTTCATGACCTGCCTCTTCGTTTTGGTTAGAGTTCAGCCTGATCTCCCGGAATCTCTGTCTCTCCGTCTCTCCGGCTCCCCGACTCTCCCCCGTGCCCGGCCATCATGGAGGCGACGGCGCTGGCGAGACGCGCCTCAGAGTCTATGAGGAACTGGGCGCTGATGACGACCTCCTCACCGCCCTGCAAGCCTTCGAGGATCTGCACCTGGCCGTCGGCTTCCAGGCCCACCGTCACTGCCACTGGGGCGAAGCGGCCCTCGCCGAGGGCGAGGAGGACGGCGTCGTGATCGCCGCTGCGGAGGAGCGCCTCGGACGGGATGACGGGGAACGGCTCCGTCTCAGCGCCCACGAGGGTGACGGTAGCGAACATGCCGGGTTTGAGCTTGAGGCCGGGGTTGGACACGGCGATGCGCGCTTTCACTACGCGCGTCTCGGGGTCGAGCTGGTCGTAGAGGTAGCCCACCCGTCCGACGATCTTGCGCCCCGGCTCGTAGGGCAACTCGATGGAGGCCGCCGTGCCGACGCCCACCCACGCGAGGTCCTGCTCGTAGACGTCCGCCATCAGCCAGAGCGTGCCCAGGTTCGTCAGCTCCATGAGGGTCTGGCCCACCATCACCTGCTGCCCCTGCACGACGCTCGTGCGCGTTACGGTGCCGGCGGCGGGCGCGTAGAGCGTGAGGGTTTTCTGCGGCGTGCCCTGCTCTTCCAGACGGCGGATCTGCGCCTCGCTGATGTCCCAGTAGCCTAGCCTTCGCCGGGCAGCCTCCACCAGACGCTGGGCGCCCTCCTCAGCGGCGGTGCCTTGCATCCGCCCCAGACTGCGCAGGGCCAGCAGGAATTCCTCCTGCGTGGAGACGAGTTCAGGGCTGTAGATTTCGAGGAGCGGCTGGCCTTTCGCCACCCGTGCTCCTTCGTAGTTCACGTACAGTTTCTCCACCCACCCGCTGATTTTGGGCGAGACGGCGGCGGCGCCCTGCTCGCTGGCCTCGAACCGGCCCGTCGTCCGCACGAGCCGCTGCATCGGCGCCACCACAACAGGGGCCGTCCTCACGCCGATGTTTTGCAGCGTCACCGGGTCGATGCGGATGGTGCCTTCCTCGGCGCCATCAACACGGACGGGCATCAGGTCCATTCCGCACACCGGGCACTGCCCCGGCGCATCCTCGACGATCCACGGGTGCATACCAGAGCGATAGACGATTCCGTCCCCGTTGAGATCGGCCGCAGCGAGGCCGGACTTCTCTCCGGCGATGGCGGCCTCGGCAGGATCTGCCGGGTGCTCGTCCGTGCTGCGCGTGAGCATGATAATCAGCGCCACCGCAGCGACGATCCCCAGGCCCAAGAGGGCGAGGATCGGCACCAGTTTCTTTGTTGAGGTTTCTGTCATGGTTGAGCGCTAGAAAAACTATTCGGAGAGGTTCGCCACCCCCTCAGCCGGAGGCATGGTCAGGCCGAGGGCGCGGTCGAGGGCGGCACGGGTCAGGAGGGCGCGGACGAAGGTCTCGGTGCGGCTCATCTGAAGCTCGAAGCGCATCCTTTCGGCATCAAGCAAGTCGGGGAAAGGGGCCTGGCCGGTGGTATAGGCGCTGAGGGTGGAAGCCACCGTCGTCTCAGCCTGCGGGAGGAGGGCGTCGTCGTAGAGGCGCAAGGCTTTCATCTCCTCCTCTAGCCGGGCGATGAGCGCAGCGATGTCGGCTCGCACCTCGTTCTCCAGCGCCTCGGAGCGCGCCTGCACCTGCTTGCCGCGCAGACGGGCCTCTTCGACGGCGGCTTCGCGGGAGGAGCGATTGAGGGGGAGGGTAAGGCCAGCCTGGAGAGCGAAGCGGTTCGGCAGGTCGCCAAGCGGCTGCGCGGCCCGGCCCATCCGCATCATATCCATGAACCCGACGCCGACGGTGAAGTCCGGCTTGAAAGCCTTCTTCGCGAGGGCGACTTCCGTGTCGGCCTGGCGCTGGCGGAGCCGTAGTGCCTCCGCCTCCGGGCGTAGGGCAAGCGCCTGGGAGAGTGCGGCGGCGGCGGGGAGGTCGAGGGGGGGCGAGGCCAGGTGGACCTCCTGGGCGGCGGCAAGCCGAGGGTCGTCGGTGAGACGGGCGAGACGTTCGAGGTATTCGCGTCGAGCCGCCCTCACATCAAGCAACCGGCGGTGTAAAGCGAGCCGCTCAACCTGCGCTTTCAGGATGGCCTGCTGCGGCCCCTGTCCGACTTCATACCGCACCGCCGCCACCTCCTCAAAATCCTTCACCCGCTCCGCGAAGCCGCCGATATGATGGAGGTGCTCTTGCAGC
>JAHEMB010000115.1:0-3753 GCA_024643915.1 Rhodothermaceae bacterium
CAGCTTGCAAACGTCCGAAGGGTGATCGAGGAAGCCGGCATCGACCTGTGGGCCCTCCAAGAGATTGCGGACTCGGCTGCCTTCCTAGCGCTGCTTGAGCAGCTACCGGCTTTCGAAGGGGTTCTGGGTGATTCGACCGATCGCAGGCGACTGGCGTTCGTCTACGACCCCAACGTGATCCGTGTGTTGGATGCACGACACATCCTGGAAGACTTCGCCGTGACCCTTGCAGATCGCCCTCCGTTGCAATTAACCGTGGAAGTAACCCTTCCCGATTCAACGTTCGTAGTCACTTTCATCAACCTTCATTTGCAATCTGGCAGCGAACGGGCACCCTATGATGAACGGTCCGAAGCAGCGCGCCTTCTGAAGGAATATGTGGACGCGTCGCTCTCCAAGGAGCCGCTCGTCATCCTGGGAGACTTCACCGACAGGCTCCTGATTTCGATTACGGAGGGGGAGCCCTCTCCATTCACAAACTTTGTGGAGGATAGTTTATCTTTCTTCTTTCCTTCGGTGGTGCTCGAACAGACAGGCCTGGTCACGTATTGCAGCGACGCCCTGTGCGAAAAAGGCATACCCGTCGATCATATCTTCTTCAGCAACGAACTCCTCGGCCTTTACGTGCCCGACTCCTTCGCCCGGTTCGACGAGCTTCTGGCCGAGGTGCCGGCGTATCACACCAGTACCTCGGATCATTTACCGGTAGTGGCCAGCCTTCACGGGGCGGTCGCGACGGCCACCGAAAGGCCGGATAGATCTACCCTCGCATCAGCTTCTGCGTACCCTAATCCCTTCCGAGACCACACCACGTTCGTCTATCACTTGAGTCGGCATACGCCGGTACGGGTGGAGGTCTACGATTTGCTCGGGCGGCGGCTAACGACCCTGGTCGATGCCGTCTTGCCTGCGGGGTCCTATGAGGCCACCCTGGATGCCGCAGCGTTTCCGGCTGGTGTCTATCTGGCGCGTCTATCTACCAACCAGACCGTAGTGGCGCGCCAACTCGTCAAACTGCATTAGTTAGTCGTGCGCCTGCCCGGCCACCAAGAAGGTGCGGGCTACCCCTTTCATGGAAGAATTTCTACGATGAGTGGGTGGTCGGGTACCCTGAGTTCCAGGGTGCTTACGGCAAAAGCATTTGCAACAGGCGCACCGGAATGTAAGGGTAGATAAGTTCGAACTTCCCGCGCGGGCAGGCCGAGCCGCAGGCTCAAAAGCCGGTCTGGAACGTTCAGGTCTCGCTTTGCCGCCACGTCGTAGCAGGCGGCATCCTGCCACAGGATGAGATAGAAGCGGCCGTCCCGCTTCTGCAGCAGGAGCTGCGCGATACCGTCGAGGTCGCCGTCGAGGTCGTAGGCAAGCGCTCCGGGCACGAAAGCCGGACCCGGGTCAGTCAGAAGGGCGATCATGTGCTTGAGCGCGGTGAACGCGGGCTTCTCCGAGCCGTCGATGCGGAGCAGGCCGAAATAGTCCTCCTTGTCCGCTGGATCGGTGCCCTCGTCGATGAGCTCATAGGAGAAGGTGCGCGCATAACCCGCCTTAAAGTAATCCAGGAACAGACGGGGAATGTACTTGCCCATAGCAACCTCCGAGACGCCGGGGTGCCCCCCCTGGTAGGCCGGAGCCGTGTGGTATCCCGCCTCGGTAACCCACAGCCTGCGTATGCCGTTCATCGGCAGGAGTTCGCGCACGTGATAGTCGGTCTTTTTCATCGGCACCTCGCCGCCCGAATAGGGATGCATCACCCCGTAGTCCATGTAAGGCGTCAGATCACCAACGTCCGCGCTGTTGCGCGGACGCGCCAGGCTCGGCCCAAGAACAGGAAGGTGCGCCACACGCGGATCTCCTTTGATCTTGCGGTAGAGTGCCTCCTGGAATGTGCGTATCTCCTGCGCCCAGCTGGGACGCCCGGAGAAGTCGTGCTCGTTGATCCCCTCAAAGGCGACGACGGACGAGGGACTGAGATAAGCGAAGAGGCGGTCGAGATGCTGCGCGGTGGTGAAGTCCGTGACGTTGTGAGCGGGCTGGTTGATGAGCGTGAAGCGCATGCCGAGGGCGGCCAGCTCCTCCATACGCCCGTAGATCTTCTTCATCCAGCTGTCCCAAGGCGTGACCATGCCTTTGTCGCGCAAGTGCCTCACGCCTAGTTCGGCCAGCTTCGGCTTGATGATGGTGTAGAAGTCGCTGCCGTATACGCGGTCCAGATAGCTGATATGGACGTTGACGCCAATAGAGCCCACAAAAGCGTCTGCCGCTTGCGCCGTCGTCCCACTGACCGGTGCGGCCAAGACCTCCACCAAAGCCGTAGCGTCGTGGCCACCGCTCGCTGCCGTGATACTGGCCAGACCGCTTGCACGTCCCTGAACGCGTCCGCCGGCGTCGACGCTCGCTACGTCGGGGGCGGACGACAACCACATATACTGCTGGCCGGGATCGGAGAGGGGAAACCCATTCGCGTCTCGCGCCTCGGCCTGAAGCACTACAGCGTCGCCTACGGCGAGCGTGCTTGAGGCTGGACTGACCGAGATGGCGGCAACCACTTGCTGCACACGAACCGTGGCCGTGTCAGCGCTGCCGCCGGAGGAGGCCACAATCAGTGCGATCCCGATACCTCTGGAAACTACCTGGCCGAATGCATCCACCGTTGCCACCTGCGGGTTGAGGCTGGTCCATGACACCTTCGAGGTGGAGAGAGGGCGTCCGCGCTTGTCCCGAACCGTCGCGGTGAAAGATAGGGCTTCTTCCAGGGCGTTAAAAGTATGTGTTTCTGGACTGACAAGCGTCGTCCGGTTGGAGGCCCGGCCCGCCGCGATCGCCATGTCCACGGAATCTTCTGGGACCGCCTTCAGGTCGGCCGTATCGAAGGGATGATGCTGCAGCATCAGTTGCAGAGGCAAGTCCTGCGACAATCCCTGGGGGGACTCCTGATGCAACAGTGGCTCGGGCTCCTGATTCAGTTGGGGAGCCGTTGGCAGGTCTTTACAACCGAGCAAGGTCGCGCAAGCAACCAGGAGAAGCACGGCGGGCCGCCGGAAACGCCTGAAGCTGAGCCGCATAATGGACACCTCTGTTTGAAACAGAGGTCGAAGCGCCCAAAGCGTATGCCGAGAGACAATAAACGGGGCGGGCTGCCTATTCTTGCCGAATCCAGTAAGGAAGAGAGGTCGGGAAGAGGTATTTTCTACTCGCAAAGATTTCCTTTTTACCGATGAATACCTGTCGAGGAATCGACGCGGCCTGTCCCTCTACAGAAAAGATCCACAGACTAGTCACTCCCCCAGAAGGGGAGAGGCGACGGAAAAAGACTACAATCGCGATGTGAAATCAGTGCCCATACTGAGGTGACGAACGTTGCCTTAGAAAATCGCGGAAACGTAAAAGGTTCAACAGTTTAGCGCCGAAGCCAGGAGGAGGAATGTTTATCCTTCTCTTTTTCACCAGAATTGCCACAGGGGCGCAATGATTGAGGAAAGCAACTTGGCCTCACCGCTGAGGACTCATGGAGGGGCGCCCCCTATTGTTTAACCTGGAGGCGAAGTGGCCGAAACAAGGGGAGGAGGAACACGAGCTCTTAATCTTAACGTTGCTTGAAATTCTAGCCATGTGGTTGGGCTATATCCTACTGCTCTCGGAGGCGTGCCGCGTAGCCTGGCTATCGCAAAACTGATCTCTGGGCGGCCCCTGCGAATTTTCCTGGAGCGTTATACAACGCAGGAGCATTGCCGGAACTGATGAACAGGACGCGTACTT
>JAHEMB010000115.1:3763-8185 GCA_024643915.1 Rhodothermaceae bacterium
GGTGCGGCGGTCTGGTCTGCTCAATGAGTCGCCGAGGCAATTGTCGGGACAATGCGTCAGTGGAGAGCTTCCTGGCGACGCTCAAGCGCGAGGTGGTTGATCACCGTCGCTATCGAAACCGAGCCGAACCGAGAACGGACGTGTTCAGGTGCCTTGAGCCGTGGTACAACCGTAAGCGCCTTCATTCAACGCAGGGCTATCTCAGTCCGGCCACCTACGAGGCGCAGATGACCCAGCCCATACTGTCAATCGCTGCTTAATCATCCGGCCATTGGGGCGGAGAAACCCGGGCTTAACTCGTACCAGTCTCAGCCCGATACCAGGGGAGGAGGCTCTTCTAAGTTCGGTTACGGGGCCTCCTGCTGATGACGGAGAGCCCGGCCCTTGGGGCCGGGCTTCTCTGCCTGCAGCCCCCCCGGAGGGCTCGCAGGCTAGGCCGTCCGGAGGAAACCGCCTCTGAGGTAGCCATCAGGGTGCGATGAAACCATCAGGCGGTCGGCTTCCGTCCTGCGACCACTTCCCCTTCGTTCCCTCTCTGGGGGTCTGCCGAAAAGCATCCTCTTTTTTTCTGCCGCAGGCAAAGAGTGCCGGGGCGGCCTATCTGACCGATTCGATGGCCGCGTTCATCTGCTCCATCTCGCGGCGTGCATAACCAGCATACTGGCTTATGCTGCATAAGGACAAAGTCGAGGTAAGGGAAGCACAAAAAAGGCAGTCGTGCCGAGAGCGCCCCGGCAACGGTGCCTCCGCTGCACAACGCTTCAGGGAATAATATACATGTCGTGCGCCACCTCTTTGGCCTTCACGATCCACTCAGGATGTTGGTAGATCAGGAAAGCCAGGAGCCCAATCGCCAGAATGATCAGGATCAGGCGGAGGTTGAGTTGAATGTGCATGCTTCGTGGCCTCATCATTCGCATGTTCCTCCCTCTATCATAGGGAAAAGTCTCGGACAAACCAATACCGTCCTAGTTTTCCCCTTTATGGGTAGAGGCGTGAAATGAGCTTTCCTGGCTGAAAGGAAAACCTCTGGCAGGTTAGGCCCTCCTCGCAGTAGATTCCCCTCGAACAATTCGGCATCTTTATCCACGAATAGGCCTGACCATGCAAGAGCGCTATCCTCGTCCGCATGACGCCGATGCTGCCGCCGATTGGCCCGCGCCGGCCTCCTCCGGTGGGGCCTCAGAAGGGGCCTCGGAAGACCATGTCCGGATCGGGCACGTCATCTTCGACGGCCAGGATCCCGGCAACAACTCATGCGGGATCGTCGCTGCTGCCCGGCACACCGAGCGCCTGCGCCGCGACGTCTACGTGGAGATCCGCGATCAGGAGCAGGGTCTCTCGTTTCTCGGCCAGATCATTGAGGGACCCTTTCACAGGGCGAGCGAGGCAAGCGAAGAGACCGTTGCCCAGAGGACGCCCCACAAGGCGCGTCCCGACCATGAGGGCTACGAGGTGCAAGGCAGGATAGAGATCCTGGGCCGGCTTGTCGATGGGGAGCGCATCGCCCCGACCCACACCCGCCCGCGCCCCGGCGCCGTAGTCTACGTATTCCCGGCGTCGCGTCTGGCCCGGTTCCTCGGCATCGAGGGCGATCTGTACCTGGGCCGCCTAGCTGGGCACGACGACGTATCGGTCGGTGCCTACAGCGATGACAAGAACTTCCTCCCCCGCAACGTCGGTATCTTTGGTACCGTAGGCTCGGGTAAGAGCAATACCGCGCAGGTCCTCGTTGAGGAGACGATAGCGGCGGGGTGGGCCGTTGTCCTGATCGACGTTGAGGGGGAATATGTGCGCTTGAACGAGCCGACCGGTGACACGGTGCTCGCCGAGGTGCTCGCGCGTCGCTACGGGCGCACGCCGCAGGGCATGGAGGACTTCCACGTCTACGTGCCCAGTTCGGGGAACACGGGCGCTGCCGCGCCCAAGCGATTCAAGATCCCCATCTCGGCACTCGATCCTGAGGTGGTGGCGGACATCCTCGAGTTCTCGGACGGCGAGCGGCGCGTCTTCGACATGGCTACGGGTCAGGCGGCCGTTCTGCATGCTCCCTCCTCTTCGCCGGGCGCTGTCACAGGCATGAGCGCGGATCTGACGGGGCGCCCCTACGACCTTCAGCACCTCGTCGATGGATTGATCGAGGGCCCGGCCGTAGGGGGCAACCCCACGTTCCGACTGCTGCCCCTGGCCAAGTCACTCGACGTGGCCACGGCGAGCGTCTTGCGCTCCAAGCTGCTCCACCTCGGGCGGTCCCAGATGCTGGACTGGAAGAAAACGGCCGACGTGCCGGAGCTTGATGTCGGGGAGATGCTCGTCGGGGGGCGTCTCTCGGTGCTCGACATCTCGGAGACGGACGACCGCAGCCGCAACCTCGCGATCGCCTACGTCCTGCAAGCCCTTTTCGAGCAGGTCATTGCGACACCCCGCGGAGAAGAGATGCCCTCGGGGCGGCCGAGGCCGCCCCTGCTCGTTGTTGTAGAGGAGGTGCATACATTCGTCTCACGCCGAACGGCGCAGAAGATGCGAGCCGTCCTAGATAACCTCCAGGTGATCACCCGGCGCGGGCGCAAGCGGTGGATGGCCCTGGCACTCGTTTCCCAGCAGCCGAACCACGTGCCGGACGAGATCTTCGAGCTGGCCAACACCCGCTTCATCCACCAGATTAAGTCTGAGACCAATATCGAGCCGGTGCGTCAGACGAGCGGCAATGTCGACGAGGCCCTCTGGCAAAGCGTGCCCACCATGGGGCCGGGCCGATGTCTGCTCACCAGCCCCGTATTTGCCAATCCCATGTTTGTCGACGTCCGCCCCGCCCAGTCGCAGCGCTTGTTGACGACCTGACCAGCCCCTTGCCGGAAAGCCATGCCCGCTTCTCTTCTGATCGCTGAGGATGATCCCACGCTACGGCGTCTGCTTACGTATCACCTCGGCCGGTACTATCACGTCCGCACCGCCAGCGATGGCGCTGAGGCCATCGCCGCGCTCCTGGAGGAACGCCCCGACCTGATTATCTCCGATGTCATCATGCCCGGGCGAAGCGGCCTGGATGTCCACGCAGCTTTGCTTGAGGCGGAAGCTGACACCGACGCGCGTGCTGACGTGCCTTTCATCTTCCTCTCTGCCATAGCCGGCGCGGAGAAGTGCGAAGAGGTGATGCGGCCCGGCCTGGACGTCTTTGTGGCCAAGCCGTTTGACCTACGCGAGGTCGAGCGCCTCGTCGAAAGGATGCTGAGCGAGAGAGGGGCAACTGCAAGAGAGGGTTGAGGAAAGAGATTGCGCGTAGTAGGAATGTCCCTCATGCTTGAGAGGTCTGCCTCTTAACGGAAAGGGCAACGCTTCACAGAGCACCAGCCAGAGCCCATATCCAGGGATAAAGGGGCATGCATGATGCGACGCGCGTCCTCATGATCAGGCTTTTCGCCGAAAGCGTCAAATCAAGCCCTACCCGTCTACTTTACAGCAGTTTTCCAGCCTCTGTGCATTAAAGCCCACGGTGCTCCAGACGATACTTCGGCCATAGCGACCCGTATCCCGGAAAAGGCCGAGTCCATGCTGGAGCAATTCCTCGAATCAGATCGGCCCGAGGCCTCCTCGCAGAAGCGCCCTCAGGCGCGTCCCCTGTGGCTGTTCGGCCATGCCTATCGCGTGTTGAAAGGGTTGGCCGTTACCCTCTTCGTTGCCTTCCTGCTTCTGACCCATGCGGAGGTCGTAGCCCTGGAAGATATCCGCCTCCAGGTGGGACGAGAGATGTCGCCGGCAGAGATGCTTGAGGAGGCACGCCGCAACGAGGAGTTGCGCCGATTCAAGGAGGCGGAGTTCTGGTATGCCCGTGCGGCCCACAACGGCTCGGCCGAGGCGCACCTGGTGCTGGCCGAGGTCTATCGACAGGGCTACTTCCACGGAGCGGGCTTCGATGGGGTGGGATTTCTGCGGCGCGACTTCACGGCGGCGGCCGAGCGGTACGAGCAGGCGGCCGCCCTTCTGACATCGGTGGCAGCGGCTGGCGACGCCAACGCCATGGTGAAGCTGGGCCTCCTCTACCATAGCGGACTCGGAGTAACCGTAGACCATGAAAAAGCGCTGCGGCTGTGGCGGGCCGCGGTGGAAAAAGGGAGTGCTGAAGGCGCCTATGCGCTGGGGTATCATGGTTACTGGCACCGGGAGGCCTATGACAAAGCGCTCCCCTGGCTCTTGCAAGCTGCCGAAGAAGGTTTGCCGGACGCCCAGTATCTCGTCGGTCAGGCATACCAGGACGGTAGAGGCGTGGATAGGGACTATGAGAAAGCCAGGCGCTGGATTCTGCAAGCTGCTGAGGGGGGCCACCCGAAGGCCGTTCGCGACGCCAACAGCATGCGCGCCCAGGGCATGCTTTAGAGAGCGTCGGTTCGTCCAGTGCCGCTTGTCAACGCCGCACCTCCCCCA
>JAHEMB010000116.1:0-1939 GCA_024643915.1 Rhodothermaceae bacterium
GTCTTTGCCGGCCCGTCCTTCGCGCAACAGCAGCGTCCCGGCCCGCTCTTGCAAACCCCGCTGAACGACCTGCCGGACCGCGAAGGAGTGATGCTGGTGGTCGCGTACGCGCCGGGGGCCGCTTCGCCCAAGCACCGGCACAACGCCCATACCTTCGTCTACGTGCTGGAGGGATCGGTCATCATGCAGGTGGAAGGCGGGGAGCGCGTCACCCTGGCGGCGGGCGAGGCTTTCTACGAGACACCCGAGGACATCCACGTGGTGTCGATGAACGCCAGCGAGACGGAGCCCGCCCGGATCCTCGTCTTTTTTGTCAAGCAGCAGGGCGCGCCCCTGAGCATTCCTGTACCTTAACCCGGCGCGGCGTGCGCAGGCTGTAGCCGCACCATGAAGCGCGCACGCCTTCGCGTTGCCTGACGCTTGAAGCGTTGCAGCCCCGTTCGTGATGCCGCATCATGGTTGGCCTGCGGGCTGCGGTCGCTCGTTGTCCCTGCTACGACCTCTCTTCCGCTCTTTTATGTCTGATCAGAAAGTCGCCCTTGTCACCGCTGCCAGCCGAGGGATGGGCGCCGCCATCGCGCGCCGCCTTGCCGGCGACGGCTACCACTTGGGCCTGATGAGCCGGTCCGACGACGTGCACGCGCTCGCGGATGAACTCGGGGCCGTCGGCTACGCGGGGTCCGTGGCGGAGGCCGCCGATCTCAAAGGCTTCGTAGACCGCGTGCTGGACGCATACGGCCAGATCAACGCCGTCGTCTGCAACACCGGGCACCCGCCGAAGGGCGACCTCCTGGCCCTCACCGACGACGACTGGCACGGCGGGCTCGACCTTGCCTTCCTCAACACGGTCCGCCTCGCCCGCCTGGTCACGCCTGTGATGGAACGCCAGGGCGGCGGGGCCTTCGTCAACGTCTCCACCTTTGGGGCCGTAGAACCCTCGCTCGCCTTTCCTGTCTCTTCGGCCATCCGATCCAGTCTCGGGGCGTTCGTCAAGCTGTACGCTGATCGCTACGGGCCGGCCGGGATCCGAATGAACAGCGTGCTCCCCGGCTTCATTGAGACCTATGACGTCGGCGAAGAGACGCTCGGTCGTATTCCCGTTGGACGGCCGGGCGGTGTCGAGGAGGTCGCCGCCACCGTTGCGTTCCTGCTCTCTGAGGGCGGCGCGTACGTGACCGGGCAGAGCATCCGGGTGGACGGCGGGCTCACGCGCTCGATCTAGCCATGCCTTGCAGCCGGCCGCCATCGCCCTGGCAGCGACGGTGCTCCTGGGGTGGCTCGACGAAGGCATCCAGGCGCTCCTGCCCAACCGCGTCTACGCCCTCCGCGACGTCGGCTTCAATGCCCTCGCCGCCCTGATGGCGATTGGGACCAGTCTTGTTCTTGGCTGGGCGCGGCGGCGCGGCAAGGGGCCTTCAGATTGAGGGGTGCCTCTGGGGTGGATCGGATTTGAAATGAGCGCCTGGGCGCGCTATTTTGGCTTGCCGGCACGTTCGCCGGAAAAGCGACCCTCGTTACGCTTCAGAAGAGCGCGCGCATGCAGGAGCACGAAACGATAAACTATGTCGAGTTTCCAGCCAGCGACCTGGAGGCAACCAAAGCCTTCTTCACCGAGGCGTTTGGCTGGGCCTTTCAGGATTATGGCCCCGACTATACGGCCTTCTCCAACGCCGGGCTTGAGGGCGGCTTTTTCAGGTCTGAGCTAACGGCGACTACGGCAAACGGCAGCGCGCTGGTCGTGTTGTACAGCAGCGATCTCGAAGACACGCTGTCGAAGGTCCTTGAGGCCGGCGGATCCATCGCCAAAGAGATCTTCTCCTTCCCGGGCGGGCGGCGGTTTCATTTTACAGAGCCCAGTGGCAATGAGCTTGCCGTTTGGTTGACTTAGTGCTGTGACAAACTCAGACAAGAAGTTGAGGGGGCGTGCAGAACCCATCAA
>JAHEMB010000116.1:1949-2959 GCA_024643915.1 Rhodothermaceae bacterium
GTGCTGCGCCATGCGCGCGAAAGCGCTGCATCCTGCGTTGGGGAGGGACCAGAGCGTGATGCAGCGGGCGTCCTCGGTGTCATAGAGAATAGGTATCTTACAGGGTATCTCTTTCCCCACCACGCCGTGCTCCCCCTCGTTTCAGGGCGGGCACCGATCACCTCGCGCCGGCCCAAGCGCCGAAACGACGAACGAAAGCGATCTATGAAACGGCGACACTTCATTAGAAGCGCGGCGGCCTTACCGCTGGCCGGATCCGCTCTGTTTGCGGAAAACGCGAGGGGCGAAAGCCCACAACCCTTTGCTGATGAGAACGAAATCTACGAACTGCGCAGATACGAGGTCCTTTTCGCGCGGCCACAACAGGCCTTAGAGCAATACTTCAAAGAGGCCCTGATTCCTGCCCTCAATCGACACGGCGTTGCGCACGTTGGCGTCTTTTCGGAAAGAGGGATGCGTACCCCTGTGAATTTGTATGTGCTCATTGCCCATCCGAACTTCGCGTCCTTCCAGAGTGCGGATACGGCGTTGGCCGCCGACACAGCCTACCAGGCCGCGAGCCGGGCGTTCGAATCCAGAGGCTCCCAGGAGAGGATTTATGCGCGGTATGACACCTGGCTCCTTCGTGCCTTTGACGGCCTGAAGCAAATGATCATTCCCGATACCACACAGGATCGCCTTTTCGAATTACGCACCTACGAAGGCCATAATGACGATGCCGTGGCCAGAAAGACAGCCATGTTTAACAAGGAAGAACTGGCCCTCTTCTACACGACAAAGCTCAACCCGGTCTTTTTCGGCAAGATGATCGCCGGGCCTGCGATGCCGGCGTTAACCTACATGCTCACCTTCAAGGATATGGCGGAGCGCGACGCCCATTGGGATGCTTTCGTCAACCATCCGGACTGGAACACCATGCGGGTCAAACCCGAATATTCGGATGCCGTCTCCAATATTGTTCGGGTCTTTTTGACGCCTACTGATTATTCGCAGGTGTAGGCCGAGGCATG
>JAHEMB010000116.1:2969-6096 GCA_024643915.1 Rhodothermaceae bacterium
ACGAATGGAGGAACGATGCCGAAGAAGAAAACACAAGATCCAGACGAAAGGAAGCACAGGGAGGATACTGGCAGCAATCCTGGCGAAGCAACCGACCGCACGAGGCCCTATCGACACTCCCTGTTCCTCCTGCTGGCTTTTGGCGTCTTCCTTTCGGGGTGTATGACCCTTGCCGCCGCGCCATCAGCGCGCGCACAGGATCAGGCCCTCTTTGAGCAGATCGACGTCGTTATCGGCTCCTCGGAACGGCAGACCGTTTTGACGGGATTCCTTCTCGGAGGCACGCTCGCGGACCTTGCCGTGGTACATATCGACGAGCACGACGCTCGCCGCTTGCGCCTCTACGTGTTCGACGACAGCACCTGGGCGCCGCGCCTCGACGCCGCGCTACGTCCCGACGTTTTGTTCGTCGACGTGGCGCACATCGGCGGGCAAGACCGGTTGATCTCCTACGCGCCCGGTCGCCTGCGCTGGTTCAATCCCGCATCGGCGACGGAACGCGTGCTGGTTGCGGTGACCTCCAACTTCACCCCGCCGCGCCCCGACGAAATCCCCCATGTGGACATCACGCGGGACGTGAACGGCGACGGCCGCGACGACCTGGTGGTGCCGGACGTCGATGGTTTCTGGGTGTTCATCCAGCTACAGCGCGGCGCGTTCGCCGATCCGGTGAAGATCGGCCCCCCTGCCGAGATGAGCAGGATCTACGGCGCCGACGGTTATCGATACGATCCCTGGAGCCAGAGCCGTATCCACGAGATAGACTACGACCAGGATGGGCGCAGCGACCTGGTATTCTGGAGCGAGGATCATTTCGAGGTTCACCTGCAGGACGAGCAGGGGCTGTTTGCCCCAGGGGCCAAGACTTTCACGACTGCGGTGGCTTTCGACTCGGACGACCGTTGCATGCTGACCACCGCAGACATGACGGGGAAGGTGCTGCACGCCTTGACCGATCTGAACAGAGACGGCGTCGGCGACCTCGTGGTTTACTCGTTGGAGGGTGAGCGCATCGCCGGCAAGCATTCCGCCTACGGCGTGCATTTTGGCACGCCAGTACCCGAGGGCGGCACCGTCTTCGGGCGGGAAGTCGGCGCCGCGTTCACGTCGGACGGCAGCATCCAACTTGGCATGGACCGGCACGATTTCGACGGTGACGGCGGGATCGACTTGCTGTTCACCACCATCGAAACCGGGTACCTCAAGCGCAGCTTCTGGAAGAGCATCAAGGGGTTCATGGGCGATGACGTCTGGCTGGATCTCGCCTTCTACCGCCAGGAAGAAAACCGCTACCCCGACACACCCAGCACCACCCGCCGCATCGCGTTGGACGGGGCGCCTAGCCATCGCGAGCCGGGGTGGGTGCCGCTCGACCTCGTCCTTCGCGGGGCAACGCACGAAAGCCGAAGGACACAAAAAGGGTGGCCCCGCGCGTTCAACCCGACGTTGCTCCTCGGGGATGTGACCGGCGACGGCCGCGCAGACCTGCTCATCGAGGTGACCTTCAGGGCCCTGGACGTCTTTGTTGGCGTACCGGGTCCGGACCTGTTCGCGCGCCAGCCTCAAGCGGTGAAGGTCGTCGTGCCCCATGACGAGGAATACACCTGGCTGGTGGACCTCAACAAGGACGGCAAGCAGGACGTCCTCCTGCATCACCCGTTCACGCTACGCGATGTGCACGGGGCCCCGGTGCGGCCGCCGGGAACCGAACCGCATCGGGTGACGCTGCTGATCGCCCGGTAGGGGCGCGTGGGGCTTTCTAAAGCAGTGCATCCCTGCTCCTGGGCGGCTGGAGGGAAACGCATGGCGTGGTTGGTGAATCCAGGGCCTGGACGCGAGCGCTGGATCCTTTCTCCTTGCAGCGTTCGCGTCTCCGTGCTACTTTGACAGGTGTCGCTCTTGGCGGCTGCGCTTCGCCCTTAGGGCGATCAACAATCAATCGAGGAGTCATTGGTGAGAGTCCAACGAATCGTCGCCAACATCGAGAGCACCGACGTAGCTAAAGCAGATGCGTTCTATCGTGACGTCCTGGGCCTTGCGCTCGCTATGGACCAGGGCTGGATCCGCACGTATACCTCCGGCGAAAAGATGACGGTCCAGGTCAGCTTCGCCACGGAAGGCGGATCTGGTACCCCCGTGCCGCCCCTTTCAATCGAGGTTGATGATCTTGAAGAAGCGCTGCGAAGGGTTAAAGACGCGGGTATTCGTGTTGAGTATGGTCCCCAAAGCGAGCCGTGGGGTGTCCGCCGGTTCTACGTTCGGGATCCGCTGGGCACGCTCATCAACGTCCTGCAGCATGAGGAGGCCGACCCGCCCTAACCATTCATGCGACCGCATCCTCTTCGTGAGTCGGCTTAGCGTCCCTAACAAAACCCCTCGCGGGCTGCGCGTGGCTGCACCAGCGCCTGTTGGCGTCATGCTGCTTCGCCGGGCCACCGGCCCGTCTGCATCGCGTTTCTCGGCAAGCACCGGTTCGCGCACGCTCGCTTTCCCGCCTGGTTTTGTTAGGGACTCTTGATTCAGGCATGAACTGTCCAGATAAACATCTGCCTTTATGATCAGGGCCTATCAAGATGACGATCTCGCCGACCTGCTCGAAGTTTGGTATCAAGCTTCCCTGATTGCGCATCCGTTTCTTGATGAAACGTTTCTGAACCAGGAGCGAGAAAACATTGCAGCCCTCTATCTGCCTCTGGCTGAGACCTGGGTTTATGTTAGAGAAGGGCGCCTCGTGGGTTTTATCGCGCTCATCGGCAATGAGGTCGGCGCCCTCTTCGTGGATCCGACGGTGCAGGGAAAAGGGATTGGCCGCGCCCTGATGGATCATGCCGGCACGTTGCGAGCGGAATTGGAAGTAGAGGTGTTCAAGGCGAACCGTATCGGTCGGCGCTTTTACGATCACTATGGGTTCTCGCTGGTAAAGGAGCACATTCACGAGCAGACAGGGCAACCGGTATTCCGTTTGCGGCTGAGCGGCAATCGGATATCTGACGGCGGCGCTCCCCACTAACGGCGCGGTCCCTTCCTCTAGTCTGTCCAGCAACCTACGACGCATATGATTCTCGTGACCGGGGCTGCCGGGAAAACAGGGCGGGCGCTGGTAAAGGCGCTGGTGGCCCGAGGGGAA
>JAHEMB010000116.1:6106-8179 GCA_024643915.1 Rhodothermaceae bacterium
CGCGAAACGGACAAATCAGCCTGCTCGAAAGCCTCGGCGCGAAGGAGGTGGTCGTTGCCGATTTGCTGGAACAGCGTCAGGTTGAGGAAGCGACGCAAGGGACCCGAAAGGTCTACCTGATCTGTCCGAACATGCACCCGGAGGAGATCAGGATGGGAACGAACATGATAGAGGCAGCGCGGCGGCAGGGCTGCGAGCATCTGGTCTATCATTCCGTGCTGCATCCGCAAACAGAAGCCATGCCCCACCATTGGCTCAAGCTGCGTGTGGAAGAAAAGCTGTTCGAAGCAGACCTGCCGTTTACCGTAGTGCAGCCCGCCGCCTACATGCAAAATCTTCTAGCAAGCTGGAAGTCTATCCTCGATCGCGGGGTGTACCCGGTCCCCTATGCCGCAAGCACACGCGTGAGCATGGTGGACCTGGATGATATAGCGGAAGTCGGGGCTACTGCACTAACCGAGGCAGGCCATGAAGGGGCGATCTATGAACTGTCAGGGCCGGAGGCCCCCACGCAAGTGGAGGTGGCTGCCCTGATCGCCCGGCAGTCGGGCCGCCCCGTGCGCCTGGAAGTGGTCTCCCGGCAGGCCTGGAAGGAGCAGGCCCGGGCAAGGGGGTTAGGCGACTACGAGATTGCGACGCTGGGGAAGATGTTTGCCTATTATGAGCGGCATCACTTCATAGGAAATCCGAAGGTGCTGGAATGGCTTCTGGGGCGAAAAGCGACTCGCCTGGCAGGATTCGTGGAGCGAATCATCCAGGAGCAGACGCGCGCCTAGCTAGGCGGGGCAAGAGCCGGTGACGGGTTCAGTCGCTTGCAGCCCTCTGACCCTATTGTTTGTAGGGTTTGTAGGTAAACGTAGCATGGAACATCTCCACCGGCGTATCGGCGTCAAGCCGGTAGTGCGTATACGACCATACCCCGTCTGACAACTTCTTCGTCACCGTTCGAAAAGTGAATTCCGGCAGGCCTGGTAGTTTTTGTTTGCCCTCCATGTACGAGGTTTCGGCGGCGGCATCGCGGTGCCCTTCTCCATGCAGCATGGCGGAGCTGTCCGCTCCGTAGTAGGTCCATTGATACTTCTGGTTGTCTTTGTGAAACCCCGAGATGCCAACGCCCATTTCTTCGCCCGTCGGGGAGAAATGGACGCACCGCAGGAAGAGCCCGCCATAGACCATCTCGCAATCGCCGCGCCCAGTGATCTCTTCCCCGGTGGCGGGATCTGTGATGCTCCAGGTAAAGGGGCCGCTAAAATTCTCCCGCAACCATTCAAGCTCCGGACCGATCAGGCTTTGATCCGAGGCCTGTGCTGCTGCCGGATTGTTGAAGAGCACGGCAAGGACAAGGAGGCAAAGCAGCGGGGCCGCAGCTTTCCCGTGGGCCGGCTGATGCGGCATTCTTGCGTGTTGTTCTTCCCTATGACTCATTTTTCTCCCTCTCAGGTGGATTTGCAGGAAATGACGGGCGGGTTTTACACAGGCCGGCGGCGCCCGCAAGCCTCCGATGTTCGGCTCATCGTGAGCCAGGAACGCGTTACCAATCACGACACGTTGCCTGACCCTGAAAAGTTACTCGCACAGGTGCTCCGAGCGATGTACCGTGGCGAAGATCAATCAAGGGGCGCCCCTACTGAAGCTGATGTGTTGGGGCTGGGCACGGCAGGGTCCGTCTGGTCGTCCACCCCTCTACCCCTTAGCGCAGCGGCACCGTGATCTCTCGCCGCACGTAGCGGGTCGCCGGGCCGTCGAAGCGGATCGTCAGGACAGCGTCCGCATCGGCAGGCTGGGCCACCGTCACGCCGGCTGCCTCGCCAACCTGGTGGGGGGTGCGTACGTGGAGGGGGTAGCGGTGCCCGCCAAGCCCCTCTACGGTGAGGTGCAGCGCATCGTCGTCGGCCCGTGCGCGGAGGATGCGTAGGCCATCGTTTGCGGCGCCGGGCGCGGGGATGTCGTAGTGAACATAAACGTCCGTGCCCTCGGCGTAGGTGTAGACGATCTCCGTCCTCGCCCCTGCGTTTGAGACGGTGACGCGGGCGCGTTGCACGTCGCCGGCTTCTTCCAGCACGAAATTCACCG
>JAHEMB010000117.1 GCA_024643915.1 Rhodothermaceae bacterium
CCGGCGATACGCACCGTCCGCCGCCCCGTCGCTTCGTCGGCGGCGGCCACCGTCTCCGCAGCCAACGCCAAGACGGGCCGGTACAAACCGTGTTGCGCCTCCCGGATCTCGAACTGGGTGGTATGTACCCCCACAGCGATGCCCCCCGCCCCGGCGGCGTGGTAGTAGCGCGTGAGGGCGCGCTGGCGCCGCTCGTCCAGCTGCCCCGCCGCGTCGAGGGCGAGGGGATGCGCGGGGATGACCTGCCCCTCATGTAGCGCTTCACGTACCCAGCGCGGCGGCATCGGATAATCCATGCTTAAGAATGAGCAATGAGAAATGCACAATTGTTCTTCTGCTCATTGTTTATTGCTCATTGTTAATTCCACCACCTGTTTTCCGTCGCGCTCCACCCACACGCCGCACGGGCCGCCTTTGCTGTTGCTTCCCAGCGGCACCTCGGTGCTGTCCATTCGCAGGACGGGGTGATAGTATGGCTCGATCTTCTCAGCCCGCGCCATGATGTAATGGCCGATGAGGGCGCGGCGGAAGCGATCCGAAGAGGTGTTGGAGAAGCTGCCGTGGATGAGTTGGCCGTGAAAGAAGAGCACGTCGCCCGGCGCCAGGGGGACGGGGGTGGGCGTAAGGCCCTCCGGCAGCTGCACTTCGACATCGGTGAAGCTTTGCGAGGCGTCGGCCTGCTGGGTGCAGAGAAGGGGGAGCCGGTGGCTGCCGGGCACCACCTGGAGGCAGCCGTTGGCCTCGTCGCAGGCATCGAGGGCGCACCACGCGGCGATGCAGGTGCCGGGCTCGACGCGGAGGAAGTGCTGATCCTGGTGTAGGGCCTGGCCGCGCCCCCCCGGCGGCTTGAAATACAGCATCGTCTGCACCGCGAAGGGCTCCTCGCCCAGGCAGGCGGCCAGGCACGCCCGCAGCCGGTCGTCCGTCAGCCACGCCAGGCTGGTCACGTCCCAGCGGTGCATGTGGATCATGCGCGGGTAGCGCTTGAGGGGATCGTCGCTCGTCGGATCAGGCTCGGGCGCATCGCCGGGGTGGGCGCCGGCTTCGCGCATCGCCATGAAATGCTGCCGGTAAAAGGCCACCTCCTCTTGCGAGAAGAGGCCCGGCGCCACCGCGTAGCCCTCCTGTGCGAAGGACCGCCTGAGGTCTTCACGAGAGAATGTGTTCGTCATCGCAACTTGCTTTTTTCGTTCCTAATTTAGTATTGGCCGTCGCGCACCTCGAAGTGCGTGGGCTTGTCCAGGGTTGGTCCGCCGCGCTCGATCCAGTGCGCCGTCCATCGCAGCATCGCGTCAAGCGGCGTGGGCGGCGCGCCGAGGGCGGCGCAGGCACGGGCGGAATCGCTGAGCAGGGCCGTCTCTGCCTCCAGGCCGACAAAGTGCACGGGGCGGGCCATGAGAGCTCCCTGCCGCCGGGCCACGTCACGCACCGAGAGCACCTGCGGCCCGGTCAGGTTGAGCGGCATGGGCGGGCTGGCGGCGAGATCAAGCGAGCGGAGGATCATGTCGTTGGCGTCGCCCTGCCAGATGCAGTTGAAGTGACCCATCGTCACGTCAATAGGCGCGCCGGTCGCCACCTTGCGGGCGAGGTCTACGAGGACGCCGTAGCGCAGATCGACGGCGTAGTTGAGACGCACCAGAACGAGGGGCGTGCCCGCCTGTTGGCTTCCATACTCAAAGATCCGCTCCCGCGCCACGGCGGCGTTGGCGTACTCGCCGAGCGGGGTGAGCGCGTCTGTCTCCATCGAACCGCCCCCCACCACCGGGCTGAGGGCGTACACGTTGCCGGTGGAAAGCGCCACGATGCGCGACGCCGGGTAGCGCTCCGCCACGTAGGCCGGAACGAGCGTGTTCACGGCCCACGTCCGCGCCGGGTTCTGCTGCGTCCCGAACTTCATCCCGACGAGGTAGATCACATTCTCAGCGTCGGGCAGATCGCGCAAGGCTTTGCGGTCCATCAGATCGCAGGCGAGGGTGCGGACGCCGCGCGCGTCGAGCCCCGCGCGGGCGGCTTGGTCGGAGAAGCGGCTGACGGCGACCACCTCGAGGCCATGCCCGGCCTCGTCGGCGGCGCGGCAGGCGCGCACGCAGAGGGACGGCCCCATCTTGCCTCCCGCCCCCAGCACGACGAGCGGCCCCCGGAGGGTGCGGATGAACGCCTTCAGGGCTGCCGAGGGCCGGGTCATCACCTCGTCGAGTTCGTCCTCGGTCGCGATGGTTTCCGGCAGCGTTTCGGTCGCTTGGGTCATGTCCTCGGTCTTTCCTCGCTTGTTGCTATCTTCTGCGCCGTCCTTTCCATCCGCTGCGTTCCCCATGCCCCGCCTGCTGCTCAACACCATCGCCCTCGACCCGAACCGCTGGACCGCCGACAAGACGCCGCACTTCGCGTTGTGCGACCTCCTCCTCCCCATCGCCGAAGCGGGGTTTCGCGGGCTGGAGGTGTGGCAGCACCACGTCGCCCGCGAGGACGACCGCGCCGTCGCGGCGCTGCGCCGGCAGGCCGACGACCTCGGCCTCGATTTTCCCGTCGTCGGCCTCTACCCGACGCTCCACCACGAGGGCGAAGCCGAGCGACAGGCGTTCGACACGGCGCGGCGCGTGCTCGACCACGCCCGGCGGCTGGGGGCCTCGGTCGTCAAGCTTTTCGTCGGCAGCAAAGGCACTGCGGAAACGACCGAGGCCGAGTATGCGCGCTCGTTGACGTTCGTGCAGGCGCTGTGTGAGGAAGCCAGAACGCGCCATCTCACCCTTACCGGTGAGACGCACCCAGACACCCTCTTCGACACCCTCTCCGCTACCCGGCGATTTCTCCAAGACGTCGGCGCAGAGAACTTCAAGGTTTGCTTCCAGCCTTACGATTTCACCGACACCCCCCGCGCCGTGGCGGACTACGCGGCGCTCCGCGAGCAGGTCCTTCACGTCCACCTCCAAGGCCGGAAAGACGACGGCCTGTCCCTCCTCGCAGCAGCCGACCTGGACTACGATATCCTTCTGAAAGCTCTCGCAAGGCATCATTTCGACGGGTTTCTCTGCCTCGAGTTCGTTGCCGGCTGCGTCGTTCCCGACCCGGCCGTCTTCGACCTGGCGCATGTGCTGGAGACCGCCCAGCAGGATCGGGATTTCGTGCTTTCCCTCGCGGCAAAACATGCTCTGGCCCTCTCACTTTAGCTGCTATTCCAACGGCACGATGTCCTCCCACGCCCGCCACTTGACGTAGCCAACGCGGTCCGGCGCGCCGTCGAGTTGGAGGCCGTGCGTGTTCGGCAGGGCCTCCATTAGCACCTGGCCGTCGTACAGCACCTTCAGCACCTCGGAGGCGGCGTAGCGCACCGAATCTTTCGTGGCAGTGGCGAAGACGACGTGCGCGTCTGTTTCGAGGGGGCCGTAGCGCGTCCGCCCGGCCGTCCAGGTGTAGCGAGGGCGGATGTTCTCCCGCGCCACCTCGGCGTCGAGATCGAGTTTGAGGCCGAGGTAGGACACCGCGCCTTCGCCCTGAATCGCGACACCGATGGCCTCGGGATAGCCTTCCGGGTAGAGCACCTTGAGCCGGTCCACCACATCGGTGGGGTTGACGCCGGGCGCGTGCGGGATGAGGGCCGTGACGAACACCTCATAATCGCCCGCGCGGTAGTGGCTCGCCTGGGTCTGGTAGAGAGCGATCTCATCCTGGAAGTGCCGGTTCTCGGCGTAAAAGCTATCCTGTTTCGCCTCGTTCGCCAGGAACGCGACGAGCAACCGGCGGCCCTGCGGGAGCTTCACAGCGCCGATCGAGTCGATGGACGCCTCGTAGAAATGCGGCCCCTGGCGGTGGAGGGTCTGCGTGTGCCAGACGTTGGTGAAAGTGAAATAATCCTCCACGTCCGCGCGCACAGCATCGACCACCAGGAAGAAGCCCTCGCGCTTGAGGTAGGCGACGATCCGGTCCCAGGTGTAACCCATCGCCTCGTCGGTCAGGCGCGTGCGGCTCACGTCCACGTCCTCAAAGGTCAAGAAGTCGATTTTCTGCGTGCGCACGGGTCGATACGCGCCCGAATTGCGAATGAAATCCGGCACGCTCTGGTGCCGGTCCCGCTTGTTCTTCCGCACCACGAGCCGGTTGTGGTAATAGTCGGCGCGGTACTGGCCGAAAGGACCGCTGGGCAGGCCGCTGCGGTAGCCGCCGTCGTGCAGCAGGAGGGATCCGCCGTCCATCAACAGGGCGATGTCGTTCTCGTCCGAATGGCCGTGGTGCATCTTCTCCTCCTCCACCGAGATCGTATGGCGGAGGAACTCGCGGTAGGCAAAACCGCCCTCCCCTTCGTCGCGGTAATTGAGCAGGAGGTAGGTGCTCTCAGGCGCCCAGCCGTTGCGGAACACGATCTTCTTGCCGATCACGTCCTCCAACACCTCCTGGCTGCCCGAAGAGGGCCGCTTCGCTTCGAGTGCGTCGTCGGCCCAGCGGTAGGCCAGGGCGAAGGAAACGCCCGCCCCCACGCCCGGCTGCGGATTCTCGGCATCGAACTTCTCCCGCATCTGTTGGGCGATCCACTTCAGCTCCGGGTCGGCGTATTCGCTCGCCAGCTTTTCGAAGACGGCGATGAAATAATGGGCGTTGGGGTTCCAGTTGGCATCGCCGAAGTCGGGGATGGTGCGAGCCGGGGTGAAGAGGCGCTTGAAGTATTCGGCATAGTAGCGAAGGATCGGCCCATCGAAGATGTCCGCCCGGTTGGTGAGTTCGAGGTAGGAGAAGAGGGCGCGGAGCCATATGGCGTTGTAATGGCTGGCATCCTCGATCTCCCACTGCCCCAGGTTATCCGCTGCGATGGTCTCAGCCATCTGCTTCCACCGCGCGGCGCCGGGGTGATCGGGCATGGCGAGGGCGCCGTAGAGAAGCCCTTCGGCGCGCAGAAGCGCCCGGTTGTGCGCCCCCCACTCGGGGAAATGAAAGACGAAGTAGAGGCTGTGCGCCAGGTCCCGCTCGATCTTCGCCCGCGTGGCCGCAGCCAGCACGCTGCTGTCTTTGATGCGCAGGTAGGCGCGGCTGTAGGGCGGCAGGAAGAAGAAATTGGCGAGGGCGGGGATGCCGTTGACGTACTCGGCGCGCGCGCCTGCATAGTCTGCCGGGTAGGCGTCGCGGAGGTCGCCGAAGGTCGCCAGGAGCTGGGCCGCGCGCTCGGCATGGACGGCCTCGCCCGTCTCCTCATAGAGAAAGCCGAGGAGATCGGCGAGATAGATGGGCTGGGCGGGCGCATCGTACCCCCACAGCACGCTCGGGTTGACGTTGGCTTTCCATTGCGCGACGACCTCCGGGTAGCGCGCCCATTCACGCGCAGCAATCTCCTGCACCGCCGCAAGGTACTCCGCCCGCTGCGCCGAAGCGACCGGCGCGAGGCTGCCGAGAAAGAGAAGCAGAGCAAAAAAAGCTGTCAAGCGTACTTTCATGGTGAGCAGATAGCAGGTTGTTCAGCAAGAAAACGTCCTCACCCCCACACCAACTCCGGCACCGAACCCGTGGCGTCGATACGGGCGTGCCGGGCGCCGATGCGCAGGGACCAGCCCTGCGGCGTCTGCTCGACCGCAAGGGTCGGGGGCGCTTCCTCTCCCGCCGGTTGCGCCACCAGGACGGTAGCGACTTCCACACGCTGCGACGCCTCCGTCAGCACCTCCACGAAAGGATACCGCCCGAGGTCGTCGGGCAGCTCCAGCCGATCCTGCCGCACCTTGACCGGCACGTTGGCGGCCGTCCGGCCATGCAGGCGCGCCTTCGGGCGGCGGACGGTGAAGGCCCCGCCCTCGCCCACTTCGATCCCCGCCTGGTCGTCCCGGTTCTCCGGGTGGAACCGCACCGCGACGGTAGAAGGCGCATCGGCTTTGTCGATCTGGTCGAACACGATCACCACATTCGGCTTGGCGAAGAGCACGCTGCGCAGCACACGGGTCACGTCGGGATCGACGAGGGCGTAGCCGTGGGTGGCGTTGCTGCACCACCAGACGACGTCGCCCCGGTCCACGTAGCGCACGATGCGCGCCTCGGCCTGGCCGGCGTTGGTGCCCTCCTCGCCGTTGTGGTACTGGTGGCCCTGCCCGTCGAGGAGGACGGCGTTGTGGGCGGCGGTGAGGCGGAGCGGCCAGCCGGGCTGCCGCCAGTCGTAGGCCGCACCGTAGGGGTCGGTCAGCAGGCGCTCGCCGTAGGCCTTGAAGAGGAAGCTGTTGCGGTCGGCGTGCTCGTGGTTGGCGGGCATCCCGCTGCGGAAGGCCAGCACGCTGTCCTCGGGCGCCCAGCCCGTCCGACAGACGACCCAGTCGAGGTCAAAGCGCTGGTTCTTGAGCGCATCCGGCGGCGGCGTGGCGGGCCGCTGGGGGTGGTACCAGAGGAAGTCGGCGAAATAGGCGGGGGAGGAGAACTGCTCGGCGAGGTACTGCGCCAGCCCGTCGTGCCCGTGGTTGGCGATCCAGAGGGGCACCGCCGGATACACGTTGCGCCGGGCATCGCTGAAGTTGACGATCTCCCGCTCCTTGCCCTCCAGGTCCAGCCCCGTCTGCATCCCCATCAGGTGCTCGGCGAGGCCGTAGAAATTCGCCTCGTCGATCCAGTCGATGTCGCCGCGCGTGCGGTAATGGGCCTCCAGGAAAAGGAAGAGCGAGTGGAGCGCGTAGTTGACGTAACTGACACCTTCGAAGTAGCTGCCGTCCGGGCTGTAAAGATCGAGGAATGCGCGCGCGCTGGCAACGGCACGGTCGAGCCATTTTTCGGCGCGGTCGTCCTGACCAAGTACGGCCAGGGCACCCAGACCCAGGCCCATCGTCGGGATCGCCTTGAGGTTGGTCTGATCGAGGATCCAGGGCCAGCGATCCATGCTGATCTCGTACTGCCCCTGGTGCTCGTCGTCGAAGCGCCAGCCCACGACCTCCTCCTTGTGGGCCATCCCCCAGAGAGCCAGGTAGCACGGCGCGCAGCCTTTGTCCGCCACATTTTGCAGCAGGGCGGCCTGCATCCCCGCATCGAGTTCCTCAGCCAGGACCTCGCGCGCGAACAGCATCACCTTGGTGGCAAGGGAAGCGCGCATGAGGCCGAGGACCGTGTCGTCTTCGAGCAGATAATCCCACTTCGGCAGGGCCAGCGTCGTCTCGATACCGAAGCGGACGAGTTCCTTGCGTGCCGGCTCCCCGGTAATGAGGTAGAGCAGGCTCTCGCGCAGGACGGCGTCGAGGGTCCACCGGAAATCGGAAAGCAGGTCACCCGTCTCCGTGACTTTGGCGATGGCCTGCCGCGCCTCTTCATGATCGACCTGCCGCCACGCCTCAAAGTGCGGCGCCAGCAGAGGCGTCTGGGCGTTGGCCCGGATACGCGGGACGTCCTCGGGGTCGAAAAATAGCCGGGGCACGCCGTCTGCTACCCTGGTCGCGCCTGCAACGGTGCGGAAAGGCCAGGCGGGCAGGAAGGAAAAGGCAAGGGCGCCGCCGGCCAGGCGCAGGGCTTCTCTTCTTTTCATAGCGTGGATTCAGTACCGTTAGATTTTTCTTGCGTCATCAGAGGCTCGCCTCCTCTGGCACTTCGCGCGCTACGCGCCGCTCGTACCGCCGCGTGCCGTACACCACGAGCACGCCCAGCCCGATGGCCAGCACACCCGCCACGACGTTCAGGAGGGCGCCGCCCGTGCCGTATCCCACCGCCGCCATCACCAACAGCAGCCCGCCGATGACCACCCCCAGCCGCCCGGCCAGCCGGTAGGCTTGCAGGCCGCGCAGGTCCAGCTTCTGCCCCACCGCCAGCGCGGGCGTCCGTAGATCCGTTTCCAATGAAAGAATGCGCTCCTTAAACGCCCCCTCGCGCCGGTGCACGAGCGCCGAACCGAAGAAGCACGCCGTCGAGGCGACGATGCCAACGAGCGTGTTCAGCTCGTACCGGCCCATCTCCAGCCCGAAAAGCGTCAGTTCGATGTTTGTAAAAATGTCGCCGAAGGATGCCACCGGGAGGCCGAGGGCGAGGTTGGCCGCCACGTCGGCTGCGAGGACGGCCAGGACGCCCACGCCGAAGGCCGTCATCCCCGACCACCAGGGGGTGCGCGTGTACACAAGGCCGAGGATGACGGGGATGAACATGGGCGGGCTGTAGAGCGAGTTCGCCCGGAGGTAGACGTCGAACGCCCCCCCGAAGCGCTCCATGTTGAGCGCAATCCAGATGGCTGCGACGCCCATCA
>JAHEMB010000118.1 GCA_024643915.1 Rhodothermaceae bacterium
TTTTTCCTGCAGGTGCATCGGCTCATGCGCGAGATCGCCGCAGAAACCCCGGCGCGCGTCTACCACGCCAGCGACCTCTACACGCTGCCGGCCCTCCACGCCGCCGCCCGGCAACACGGCGAGGGCGCGGAGTTGCTTGAGCGCCCGCGAGTTGCGGCGCACGTCCCCCGTCAGGGCGAAGACGACGTCGGGCTGAAAGTGCGCTCCGGGCGAAGAAGCCATCTAGCGGCGTAGGGTCAGCTTGACGATTTCCGTGCGGCCCGCATGCTCGACCCGCCCGAAGTACACCCCTTCGGCCAGGCCGGCGGCCTCCCACGTCAGCACGTGGACCTGCGGCGGCAGGTGCCCTTCCAGGAGGGTCGCCACGATCCGGCCCAGCACGTCGTAGATCTTGAGGGAAACGTACCCGGCCTCGCGCAGGTGCAGCCGGATGTGGGTGGCGGTGCGGAAGGGGTTGGGATAGGCCGCGTCCAGCAGCGCCCGGCGCGGCGTAACCATGCCGGGGAGCGTCGTGGCGGTGGGCAGGGCAGGGGCAATCTTCGCCAGGAAAATGCGACTCGTAAGTTCAGGGAGCAACCGGCTACCAGCCACCACATACGAAATATCGTTGGTAAGGAGAATCTTCTCGACATAGTCATGGTGGCCGGTGCCGAATTCTTGCACCGAGCGAAGCGCACCCGTGCTGTCCGTCTCAGCCAGGAGGAAATTGAGACTTGTGAAGGGGGCGAAGGCGCGCGAGCCGACGAAGGCCGCGCCGCCATCGGGCGTCGCTACCACGTCCTGCACGTCGTGGAGCGGCTCCCCCTGTTCCTCATTAAAAACCCGTTCCCACACCGGGTGGCCCTGCGCGTCGGTCTTGATCAGATAGACGTAGGAGGGTGCCTCTGAGCCAAGCTCACGTGGAATGGTCAGGTTCGCCAGCAGATAGCCGCCGTCGATGGTCAAGGCTGTTGCTTGAAGGTAGTTCACGAACGAGACGGCGAAGGATTGCGCCCACAGCAGATCGCCTTTTGGATCGATCTCTGCCAGCACCACGCTGCTGCTGTCCGTTTCGGTGTTATGGTAGGTGCCGGCCATTGCGTACCCGGCCTCCGTTATGGCAAACACCGATCCTGGCAAGCCAGGGTGGTCGAGGGCAAGAGGTAGTTCCCTTAGTACGTGGCCCTGCAAATCCACTTCGACCAGAAAAGCCTTCCCTGTCGATATTGCGTTTTCTCTGGTGAAGCCGGTAAAGAGGTACGTATCGTCAGGGGTCCGTAGGAGGTTGCCGGCCCGGTTATAGCTGTTGCCCCACGACAACGAACGCTCCCATGAACGGTTGCCGTCTTCATCTACCCTGAACAGGTAAACAGTTCTTTCGAAATCCATGCTGGCGTAGTCTGAAAAAATATCGCCGAGGACGAGGTAGCTGCCGTCGTGGGCCTGGATGATGTCGCTCAACCATGTCTGCGTCGTGTCGCTGTGGCGGAAGACGCGCTCCCACTCCAGCACGCCGTCCGCGTCCGTCTTAACAAGATAGGCCGTGTACGTTGCGTCGGTAGCGCCCACCTCGGAGTTAGGCTTCCAGGCCAGGCCCGTCAGCACAAAGCCGCCGTCGCGCGTTTGAAGGAGTGATATTAAGTCGTTGCGCTGATCAGTGCCGAAGGTTGTTAGCCAGAGAGGAGTCGAGCCAGGGTAGGACTGCGCACGGACCGGGTAGGAGGCGGCAAGGAGGCAAAGACAACCCCAGGCAAGCAACACCGACGCGAGCCTTGCAGTAGCGTGAGACGATGGGCGACGTACTTTCATTTCATGCACTCTCTGAATCTATCGATTCTATGCTTTACTACACCGCTGCGCTCGCACTGACCCATCTCCCTGGCGTCCCTGCCGGCTTACGCAGAGGCAGCGTTTGAATTTTAGATGTTGGCGGGACGGCGGTGCGGCACGGCGCGTAAGACGCCCGAACCCCCTGAAAGCCCCCGGATCGCAACGAAAGATACGGTGATCAAACTATTCATCTCGGACATCGACGGCTGCCTCGCCACCGCCTACTGCGCCTACGATCTACGGAGCATGCAAACCCTCGCCGACTACGCAGCGGCGGCGGGCGAGATCGGGGCGGATGAAGCGCGGCCCGCTTTCACGCTCTGCTCGGGCCGTCCGTACAGCTACGTCGAGGCCATGACGCAGGTGCTGGGCGTGCGGCTTCCGGTCTTATTCGAGGCCGGCGGCGGCCTGTTCGACCCCGTCGCGGCGCGGATCACCTGGAACCCCACCTTCACCGAGGAGGCTGCCGCGCAGATGCAGGAGGTGGCACGCTGGATGCAACAGGAAGTCGTCCCCGGCACATCGATGTCGCTCGACTTCGGGAAGAAGACACAGGCGGGCATTGTCGGGCCGGACGCCGACGAGGTGGCCCGCCAGGCGTCCGTCGTCCGGGAGTTCGTCGCCGCGCGTTTCCCCGATTTCGTCGTCTTCGACACGGAGGTCTCCATCGACGTGCTGCACCGCGACGTGACGAAGCGGCAGGCCCTCGACTGGCTCGGCGAAAGGCTGGGCGTGACGCTTAACGAAATGGCCTACGTGGGCGATACGAACGGGGACCTGGAGGCGCTCAAAGCGGTCGGCTTCTCCTTCGCCCCGGCCAACGCCACGGACGCCGTCAAAGCGGCGGTGCAGGTGGTCACGCCGGGCCGCGTCATCGAAGGGGTGCTGGCGGCCTACCGCTGGTGCCTCGCCCACAACGAAGCCCGCCTAGGGCTGAACGTGGAAGGGTGAAACGCCCGCCAGAACGAACACGGCGAGCGGTCAACCGAATTTTCGCTGCCTCTTGACTTTTTGGGCTAACCTGCTGTTTCTTCGGAGCGTCCGGGAGAGGCCGCTCCCTCATCACTTCCGCCCATGCACCGCTTCCTCGTCCTCGCCTTTTTGATGCTTTTCGGCGCGGCGCTGCCGGCCTCGGCCCAGCTTGCCGCAGAAGAACTGCCCATCTTTTACGTCGTCCGCCAGGAGGCCACCGTCTTCAGCCAGGCAGACTCGACGCGGCCCTACGTGTCGCTGGGGTTGCGCGAGCCGGTCTTTCTGCTGGCCAAAGAGGGGCGGTGGATGCAGATCCGCACGCACGACGGCGCGCAGGGCTACGTCTACGCCTCGGCCCTGTCGAACACCTGGATCCGTGTCTCCAAGCGCAAACGCTCCCTCTTCCTCTACCGGGGCACCACCCTCGTCAAAGAGTTTCCGGCGGACTTCGGCTACAACGCTTTCGCCGACAAGGAGCGGCGCGGCAGCACCCTCGACCCCGACCACTGGCGCACGCCTGAGGGCACGTTCTACGTGGCGAAGAAAAATGCCGGGAGCAAGTATCACCGGGCGCTCGTGCTGAACTACCCCAACGCCGAAGACGCCGAGCGCGGCCTCAAGGCCGGGCTTATCACCATTGAGGAATTCAACGCCATCCACGCCGCCGAGGTCGCCTTCACCATGCCGCCGATGAGCACCGCCCTGGGCGGTTACATCGAGATCCACGGCAGCGGCACGGGCGTTCGCACCAACTGGACGCAGGGCTGCGTGGCCCTGCACAATGCGCACATCGACGAACTGTGGCGCTGGGCCGACGTCGGCACGCCCGTCGTGATCGAGCCGTAAAGAAGCGCTGGCAGCGATCAGCCGTCAGCTTTTTCTTCTTCTCTGGATCAAGTTGCTGGATCCGCTATCTTCGCGTTCTCTGAATTCCGTCGGCGCGATAGTTTTCCGTAACTCAGTAAGCTGACGGCTGATCGCTGATAGCTTCTCCGAGGCATTTTTCTCCTTTTCGTCACGCGGCACCCCGTCGGCACGTCCGGTTTTTTCCCTTCTATTGGCGATATTGGGGATTCGGCCTCTCGTCTTTTTCCTTTTCCCGGAGAACGTGCTCATGGCCCAGGCTTCTACCGAAGAATATTTCTCGACCAACCACCTGAAGTACACGCACGGCAACCGCATCTACCGGTGGCATGTCAACGCCTTTCTGGAGCGCGTGTCAGAGATGCTGGCCGAGAGTGAGCCCGCCACCGTCCTCGACGCCGGCTGCGGCGAGGGCTTTGCTCTCGATTTCCTGACCGATCGGCACCCGGACGTGCGCTTCACCGGCATGGATCTGAGCAAGGAGGCCATCGCCTACGCCGAGGCGCATTTCGGCGAGAAGGCGACCTTCCGCACCGGCAGCATCTACAAACTGCCCTTCTCTGACAACTCGTTCGACACTGTCCTCTGCAGCGAGGTACTCGAGCACCTGGACGAGCCCGACCGTGCGGTAGAGGAACTGAAGCGGGTGGCGCGCCGCCACGTCCTTATCACCGTGCCCCTCGAACCGTATTTCCAGAAACTCAACGACCTGGGCAAGCTCCTGCGCATCAACCCCGATCCCGGCCACGTCAACTTCTGGACGAAAGGCAGTTTCCGGCACTTCATCGACGGCCATTTCGAAAACGCGCGCTGCGACACGAAGCACATTTTCCAACTCGCCCTCGCGGCGGTTTGAGTTTCGGGTTTCGCGTTCCGGGTTTTGTGTTTAAGACCAGTTTAGAGCGAAGCATCGCGAGACCCGAAACCCGAAACTCATCTGCGAATCTTCCCCCTGCGTTGCGGCGTACTTCAAGTACCCGTTCACCTCAGAGGCAGGCAGATGAAAAGCGCCCTTTTTCGCGCCCTATCCCTACTTGTCGTCGGCTGGCTGCTGGCGGCGCCACGCGTGGATGCACAGACCGCGCCCCAGCCCCTCGTCTTTGAGGACGCCTACAGCAGCGGCCCCGTCTACCTCGTACCCGTTGAGGGCATGATTGACAATGCCCTGGCGAAATACATCGACCGGGCCGTCGATGACGCCGAAGAGGCCGATGCGTCAGCGATCCTTTTCCACGTCGATACCTTCGGCGGACTCGTCGATGCGGCAGACGCGATCCGCAAGACGATCCTCAACGCGCCGATGCCCACGGTGGCGTTCATCGACAAGAACGCGGCCTCGGCGGGCGCCCTTATCTCCTACGCTGCCGACCGCATCGTAATGGTGCCGGGCGCCTCCATCGGCGCGGCGACGGTGGTGGAGGGCGTCGGGGGCGAAGCGGCGCCGGACAAGTACCAGAGCTACATGCGCGGCCTGATGCGCGCCACTGCCGAGGCCAACGGCCGCGATCCCCGCATCGCCGAGGCGATGGTGGATCAGACGCTGGAGGTGGAGGGCGTCTCGGAGGCCGGCCAGGTGCTGACGCTTTCGGCGGAAGAAGCGCTCCGCTTCGGCGTGGCTGATGCTGTGATTGACAATGAAACCGCCCTTCTCGAAGAACTCGGCCTCGCGGCACAGCCCGTCGTGCGGCATCGGGCTACGGGCGCCGAGAAGGTGCTGCGCTTCCTCGCTTCGCCCATCCTCCAATCGATTCTGATGCTGATGATGCTGGGCGGCCTGTACTTCGAGTTGCAGACGCCCGGCGTCGGGTTCGCCGGCACCATCGCGGCGGTGGGGGCGGCCATGTTTTTCGCACCGCATTATTTGCTGGGGCTCGTCGAGAGCTGGGAGATCGTCCTCTTCGGGATCGGCGTGCTCCTCCTCCTGGCCGAGATTTTCGTGATCCCCGGTTTCGGGGTGGCGGGCGTGGCGGGGCTGATCCTCGTCGTCGGCTCGCTCTTCGCCGCGATTGTGCCGAATGTGGGGCTGGACTTCCCCTCGTTCGAGGCCGTCGGCTCCGCTATTGGCACGATGGCCGTTACGCTCGTTCTGCTGGTGATTATGATGTTCTCCCTGGGGCGCTATCTGCCCCGCTCGCAACGATTCAACCAGCTCGTCCTCGTGCCGGATCTCGCCAGCGCAGTGGGCTATACATCGGCGGATACGGTGGAGGAGCTGATGGGGAAGGTGGGCACGGCCCTTACTCCGCTCCGACCCGCCGGCGCGGTGGAGATCGACGGAGAGCGGGTGGACGTCATCACCGGCGGCGAGTATATTGCTTCAGGCACACCGGTGCAGGTGGTGCACGTGCGGGGCAGCCGCGTGGAGGTGCGCAAGGTGCGGGCGCTGCCTGCCGACCGTGAAACCTCTGTGGCCTGATCCGTAGACAGGAGCAGCCTCATCACCCTGGCCTTCACCGTCTTCACAACCCACCCGCCATCGACGCCTTCATGTGGAACTGCTTGTCCCAATAGCGCTGGTCCTCGTCGGGCTTGGTCTCATCGTCGCCGAAGTGTATCTGGTGCCGGGCTTCAATGTAGTCGGCATCGTAGGCTTCTTGCTCGTCGTTTTCGCCGTTGGCTATACATTTTCGGCCAGCGGCTTCCTGGGTGGCCTGGCGATGCTGATCGGGTCGGGCGCCGTCGGCACCGGCGTTTTTTACTGGCTGTGGCAGAGCGGGGCGTGGGAGCGCTTCGTCCTTTCGGCCAACCTCAAGACCGACGACCGGCAGGTGGCGCGCGAGAGCGAGCACCGGCGTCGGTACCTGGGCAAGACGGGCGTCGCTGCCACCCCCCTGCGCCCCACCGGCGTCGCCGAGATCGACGGCGAGCGCATCGAGGTCGTCACCGAGGGCGCCTACATCGCCGCCGGCAGCAACGTACGCGTGGTGGCGATGGACCGCCGCCGCTACTTCGTCCGCCTGGCAGATGCGCTGCCCGAGCCCGCTGCGCCTTCACGCAGTGAAGCGTGAGGTGCCTGCGCCGCTTCAGTCTATCGGGGTGAGGGGGCTTGCCTTTACTTTTTCCCCGCTCCGTCCTCTCCTCGTCTCTTCGGCTCCATCCGTTCTCCGCTTTTCCTTCGGTAACCTGGCGGTTTCGCTCCCCTGGAACACCGGGCCGATTTTTCGGTAGCGAGGGGCGTTCCCTGCCGGGCAACTTTCACCCTCGCAGGCGGGTCTTTCCGGTAGCCAGGATATGTTTGTCAAGTCGATTTGAGGATGCTCTATTTCTTTCGCATGGCCCTCTTCGCAGGGTTAATGCTGCTTGCCGCGTGTGCCGGGGAGGAGGCCGCGCCTGATCTCGGGCCGCCGGAGGGGTGGACGGGCGCCGACGGGCTGTGGTGGCGCGAGGGCTTCGACACCACCGGCGTCTTCCGCGATCTGGAAACGCTCGGTGAGATGGGTGTGGCCGAGAGCCGATCGCTCTTCACGCAGTCGGTCAAGCAGAGCCTTATCCGCCTCTATCGTAACGACCCCGAGATCGTCGATTCGCTCTTCGAGAAGCACGTCGCGCCCAAAATTAAGGTTGATGCGGGGATGGATTACCGGAAGGAGGTGGACCAGTACAAGCGGCGGGGCCTCGATCTGATCGACAACCATTACCGCGCCCCGCGCGCCCGCCTCCGGCTCGGGCAGGACATCCCCGTGCCGTATCCAGACAGTCTCCTCCAGCAGCGAATCAGCGGCAAGGTCTACACGCAGATCTATCTGGATCCCGAAGGCGAGCCGCAGGCCATCGCGTTGCTCGAAGGCGTCCATCCGGCCCTCGACGCGATTGCCATGCGGGCGGTGACGCAGCAGCGCTGGACGCCGGCGTACCTCTTGCAGAAAGGGCGCTGGCGGCAGCTTCCGGCCTGGGACCGCTTTAACGTCATCTTCCGCGCGCCTGAATCTTGAGGGCAGGGGAAAGTGCCCCGGTGTGGCTGTAACGGGGGCGGTGCGCTCCCGTTCAGAGGGCTGCACGTCGTGTAGGTCGCCCATGGACTGGGGGTTTCCCCGGTAGCGCAAAACAGGGGTTGCCTGATTTCCCGTGGCTTTGCGCTGGTGTACCTTAACGTTGCCGTGCCGCCCCCTTTTCGCCCCGCTCATCCAGAGGACCTGATGAAGATCGCCTACGGGCGCCCGGAGTACGTCCGCCAGCTCCGGGACAGCGCCCTCATCCATAGTGCCGTCGAGTACCGGCAGGCCATCGCCCTGCTCGACCGTAATCCCGTGCCGGGCAGCCGAAGCCTTCGGCAAGAGTTGCTCTGCGTGTCTCACCCCATCGAAGAAGAGCTGTCGCGCCGCGGGATCGCCCTGTCGTTGATGGATACGGTCGCCTGAGCGCCACGCCTCTGCTAAACAATTGAACCGTCGCCGAGGGGCGGGCCGTTGGGTCTGCCCTTTTCCTTTGGACCCCAGGCGAAGGTTTACCCGGCTCTCCGACTCCCCACCCTACTTCACCATCAGCATGGGCCGCGTCAGGCGGTGCTGCGGGGTA
>JAHEMB010000119.1 GCA_024643915.1 Rhodothermaceae bacterium
GGAGGGCGTTCTTCACTGTCTCGTACTTCTCGGCGACGGGCGTCCGCAGGATGGGCACCATCACCACCTCTTCCTTGTCGAAGCCGAGCCGGGCGTTGCGCAGGAAATGAAGCTGCTGCAGGGCGACGAACGTGCCGGCAATGAGGGCGATGGAGATAGCGAATTGGGCCACCACCAATCCCTTGCGAAAGACCACCGCCGCGTTCCCGCCGCTCAGGCTGGGGCCCCCTTTCAGCACACTCACTGGCTGGAAGGCCGAGAGGAAAAACGCCGGATAGAGGCCGGACACCACGCCCACGGAGGCGATCACGCCAATGAGTATCAAGGGCAGCAACAGCCCGAGGTCGCCCAGCGTCAGCGCCTTGTCGGCCACGTTGTTCAGCACCGGCAGCAGGAGCGCCACGAGCGGGATCGCCAGCAGCACCGCAAGGGCACTCAACAGGATCGACTCGCCCAGAAACTGTTTGACGAGTTGCCCCCGGTGGGCCCCCAGCACCTTGCGCATTCCCACCTCCTTGGCCCGCCGCGCCGACCGCGCCGTGGCTAGGTTCATGAAGTTGATGCAGGCGATGAGCAGGATGAAAAACGCGATGACGGAGAAGATGTAAACGTAGGCCGCATCGCTGTTCGGGGCGATCTCGAAGTCGAGGCGCGAGTGCAGGTGGATGTCCGGGAGGGGCTGGAGGTAGAGTTTCGTTTGCTCCTTGATGGCCGGGTGGAAATGCTTATCGACGAAGCCCGGGAACTGGGCTTCGAGGGCTTCCTGCGTGGTGTTTGCATCGAGCAGCACGTACGTCCAAGCGGGGTTCCAGTACCACCCCTCCAGTTGGCCCAGGTTTTCGGCGTAGATGCTGCTGCGGAGGGTGGAGAAGGAGGCCAGCAGATCGAACTGGAAGTGCGAGTTGGGTGGCACCTCGGCCAGGACGCCCGTCACCTCCAATTCGTGCTCGTTCTCGAACCGCAGCACTTTGCCGATGGGGTCGGCCTCGTCGAAGTAGCGGCGAGCGGCGGCTTCGGTCAGGACGACGGTGTTGGGGCGGTCGAGGGCGGTGGCGGCATCGCCCCGCACGAGGGTGAAGTCGAACACCTCGAAGACGGTCGAGTCGGCGAAGAAAAAACGCTCCTCGCTGAAGAGGCGCGTCTGCCCGTCGGGCCGCTCGTGGACGAGGGTGAGACTGGGCGCTTGCAGGTTGAAGAAGCGCACCGACGCCTCGATCAGGTGCGGAAATTCCTCCGCCAGCGTCGGCCCCGTGGGAAACGGCTGGCTCGACGATTCTTCCGCCCCTTCGATCAACTCGACGACACGGAAGATGCGGTCGGCGTTGTCGTGGTAGCGGTCGTACGAAAGCTCGTCCTGCACGTAGAGCAGGATCAGCAGAAAGCCGGCCACCCCGACGGCCAACCCGAGCACGTTGATGAGCGAATAACCGGGATGCCGCTGCAAGTGGCGCAGGGCAATCTTGACGTAATTCTGGAGCATGACGCGAACCGACTGGGGCGAGGAGGAGGCTTTTCCGTCAACCCCTCGCCTACGGGCGCGCCTGTGTTTTTGTTGAGGGAAATTGCTGGTAAAGGGATAACTTTGTGGCGAAATGGCTGAGGGTCTCGATCATGCTTCTCTTCCCGTCGCCCGGATACTGCCCGCTACTCCACGACTACTGTGTGCGTTGCCTGGCCGAAGTTGGCCGTGGCCGGCTCCATGGCCAGCACTTCGAGGCTGTAGGCGCCCGAAGCGGGCGGGACGAGTTCACCACGAAACGTGCTCGTCTCCCCTGTGAACACCAGCGGGCCCTCGGCCACGATCTTGCCGTTTTGCAGCAGCCGGGCGACGATGCTGATGTCGTCGGCGTCCCACAGTCCGCCTGGTTCGGTGGGGCAGCCGCAGAGCATTGTCACTTTGGCCGTCACGGCGAGGGCCTCTCCGGCAGCGCCCGAGGACGGCGCGGCCAGCAGTTCGACGGTGAAGCCGTTGAGGTCGAGGTTCAGGCCCTCGCCCAGCACGTCCTGGCCGGGCACCAGCAGCAGCCGCTTCGAGGCGCGTCGGAGGGCATCCGGTGTGTTGAGCGGGCCGTAGGCCGTCACGTCCACCAGGGTGGGGCGTTCGAGAGCGAGGGTGGCGAGGAAGCCGGCCGCGCCTTCAGTATCGTAGACGGTTGCGTCGCGGTCGTGGGCGCCGAGGATGCGGTCCGTGTCGCCGGTGCTGCCTTCCTGCACGCCCTCAGCGAGGACGGCACCGGTCTTAGCGTCCTGCACGACGATCCGTGCCCCGCCTACGTTTGAGCCGATGATCTTGGCATCGTGCGATACAGCGCGTACCAGCAGTTTGGTTTGCTGCGCGGCGGCAGGCAGGACCAGTAGCAGGACAGGGAGGAGCGAGAGGAAGCGGCGCATGGCGACAATACAGACTGCGTGGAACGGACGCGAACGAACAAAGCAGGGAGAAAACCTGCCTCCGACATCAAGAGGGCCTTGCCGGAAGATACGCAGTCCTGCCCCGTTGAACCGCAACGACTGGAGCGAGCCGGGTGATTGCTCAGCGATCAAATAAAAACGGCGAGCGCCGCCGGGGGTCAGCTCCCGACGGCGTTCGCCTTGTTGCATCTACACCTAACCACCAGGTCAGTTGTTCAGTTCGTCGCAGCGGACCGGCGTTGTGCGGACCTCGGCGTTTTCGTCCAGGCCCCGGCCGACGGCGCGGATGCGCTCCGGCGCCACACTTAGCTGTTCGACGTAATACTGGCGGACGGCCTCGGCACGCTGGCGGGCCAGCCGCTCCGGGTTGCGCGTGCGCTCGTTCCGGCTGGCGTAGCCCTCAACCAAGAGGCACTGCTTGTCCAGTTCCGGCGACGGCGTTTCTTCTTCCGCGTAGCGTTCCAACTCCTCTAGATAGGCCGACAACGCCCGCAGGTTTTCCACCAACGTCCGCTGCGCATCGTCGGAGAGGCGGGTGGCATAGACGCCTTGCGGGCAGGCTTTCAGCTTGTCGTCGCAGAAGAAGACGGGCGTGAGGGCAATGACCGGCGGCATGCGGCAGACGGCGGTGATGGGGATCGTCCGCACGTCGCTGTCACACGAGTTCGAGGCGCGGAGCGAGACGGTGTAGGTGCGCGCCTCGCGGCTTTGGTAGACGTGCGGCGGCGGAGTGAGGCCCTCGAAAGAGGTGCCGTCGCCGAAGTCCCAGAGATACGTGGCCGGCAGGCTCGCCGGTAGCGAGGTCACGTCGGCGGCGAAGCGGATCGGGACGCCGCCGTCGCACACGTTGACCACCTGCGGCGTGGCCGTGAGCCGGTTGATCTCTACGTCGCCGACGATGATGGGGCAGGAGCGCTCGACCGTGCCGGCCTTGTTCGACGCCGTCAGGATGACGGTGTACTCACCGGGCCGGTCGAAGCGATGCGTCACTGCGGTGCCCGTCGCCTCTGTCCCGTCGCCGAAACGCCAGCGATACTCGACGGGCTCGGTCGCGTCCTCGTTCATGGTAGAGGTAAAGGAAACCTCGTCGCCGGGGTTGAAGCAGCCGCTGGGGCAGGAGAGGCCGAGGACCGGGGGCACGGGCTTGCTGCCGAAGTTGATGCGCAGCCCGCCCCCAAGGAAGCCGAGCACGTCGGCGTTGGAATCGTCGTCCCCGCTCGCCGGCGAATCCGAGCCGTCCACTGCCGTGTCGGGAAAGGAGAAAAAGGTAGTGCCTTCGACGAACAGGCCCACACGGGGGGAGAGGGCGAGGTCCAGTCCCAGCCCGGCGAGCGGTCCGAAGCCCACGTCGTATTCGCCATTGACTTTGCCAAAGACCACCCCGGCGCCGACGAGGAAATAGGGGGTGAGGCGTGCTCGTGGTAGGAGGTAGAACGTCGCCGCCGGACCGATTATGTGTCGCCACTCGCTCGTATCATCGAGCGGTTCGAGGGCTGGGTCGAGGTTGTCGATGGCGGGATACCGCCCGGAGAGGTGGTAGAGGCCGAGTGCGAAGGCGGGCGTAAAGTGGTACCCTACCTCCAGGCCGAAGCCGAAACCGGCATCGTCGAAAAACTGGCTGAGGTCGTTGTCTTCGTTGCCGTCGCGGTCCCCTGCGTAAAACGTGAGGCCGACGCGCGGCTTAAGGTACCAGTGCCCGCCTTCACGCAAATCCTGCGCCTGTGCCGGTTGTGCCAGCAGACCGAACAAAACGCCGGCCAGCAGGAGAAGCGGTAGCGTCCGAAGGGGTTTGAATTTGAAACGCCTGTTCATGTGGTTATCTCCTTTCGGATGGGGCAGCTTTAAGAGGAAGAGGTAGCCAGCCACAGTCCGTTGCCGGCCACCATGTGCTTGCCTTCCTCAATCTCGCCGGTTAAATTTCCTTCCATGCCAGGGAGGCTGCGGAAAATGCGGTTTGTTTTTGTCGAGGTGGAAGCGTGCAGGAACCCGCTCCAAAACGCTTCCGTTGAGGGCGCGGTCGGGACGCGTGTCCCGGTTTCAGACGCCCGTTTTCGATGACGCCTCTGCGGTCGAAAGCTCTTTCTTCTACGCACCATGTTTCCCTTTCTCTCGGAGTTCACCAAAGACGTCGAGCGCCCGCGCCTCATCATTGTGATGGAGGAGGAATCGCTGGAGCCGCCGCGTCAGCACCAGGTGGTGCCACGCCAGGTACTGCTGCTGTTCGGCGGGGCCGCCCTGGCACTTGTGCTGGTTACGGTTGTTTTCATCGCATTCACGCCGTTGCGGGCGCTTATACCCGGCTATGGCTCGCTCGAAGCGCAGCGCGAGGCGCAACTGGCTAGCGTTCGCCTTGAAGCGCTTGAGGACTCGATGCAGGTGCAACTCCAGTATCTCGCCGGCCTGCGCACCCTGCTCAACGGGCAGGTCGATTCGTCGGCTTTTGCCGCGATGGCCCCGCCCGAGCCGGATCTCCTGCTCAATGGCGAATCGACAGCGGTGGCCGCCGAGCCGCTATCGCCCAACTGGCGGGACCACGAGCAACCGGCCCTGCCCTTGCCCCGTCTCTCGGCCGGCGAGGGAGCGCCGGTGCGCAACGCCGCCGCCGAGGCCCAGTACCTTTCCAGCCTTCGCCTGCCGGCGCTTGCGCCCGTAGACGGCTTCCTCACGCGTGGCTTCGACGCCCGAACCGGCCACTACGCGGTCGATCTGGCCGTCGAAGAAGGCACCGTCGTCCGGTCGGTCGGCCCCGGCTACGTCATCTTCGCGGACTGGACGCACGATGGTGGGTACACCATCCTCGTCCAGCACGCCGACGGCTATGTGTCCGTTTACAAACACAACCAGCGCCTGCTCAAGCGCCCCGGCGACCGCGTCGGCGAGCGCGAGGGCATCGCCATCAGCGGCAACTCGGGCGAGGTCACCACCGGGCCGCACCTCCACTTCGAGCTGTGGCACGACGGGCTGGCCCAGGATCCCCGCTCCTTTCTTATCGGCTAAAGCTACATTTGGTAAAGTAAAACCTGGGCAGGGGTGCCCCGGTAACGGATCAATTACTATATTGAAGGACGGCCTAAACAGTGAGGCAGCGACGATGGCACTTTTTAATAGCGGAAAGGACCCCCAACCCATGGCAAAGCAAATGAGCGCAGCCGCCCCGGGCCAGGTCAACATGATCGGCGCAGGCACGGTGCTGGAAGGCACCCTGACAGCGCAGAGTGACGTGCGCGTCAGCGGCAAGATTATCGGCCAGGTCCAGGTCGAGGGCAAGGTGATCGTGGCCCACGAGGGCACCATCGACGGCGAACTTTCCGCCGCCCACGCCGACGTCGCCGGCACCGTCCTCGGTGAGATCGATGCCGCCGACCGCGTGGTGCTGCGCAGCTCCGCCCGTGTCGAAGGCAACATCAAGACGGCCCGCCTGGTGATGGAGGAGGGCGCCCTTTTCGACGGCAAATGCGTGATGGGGCAGACCAGCATCCGCTCGGAGACGCAGCCCATCGAGGGCTCGAAACGACAGGTGGAGCCGGAAAAAGAAACGGCCCCTGAATTGACGGCGGGCCTCGCGAAGGAATTCTCGAAAGGGTTCGGGAAAGACCGGGCGGCGGACGTGAGCCCGGCCGCCAACTGAGATGGACGCTGCTGGCGACCCCGCGCCGAAGCGCAACGGAAAGCCGGTCCAGGAGAACTGGATGGCAGGTTTCCACGAGGCCGGGCCGTACCTGGGCCTGGGCTTGCAGTTCGCCATGACGATGGCTTTCTTTACGGTCGGCGGCTACCTGCTCGACCGCTGGCTGGAGACGCTTCCCCTCCTGACCATCGTGGGCGCCGTCGTCGGCATGGTGGCGCTCTTCCTCCTTCTCTTCCGCGTCAACCGCGAACTCAGCGCGAAGGCGCAGCAGAAGGAAAAGCCTGCAGATGAAGAACCGTAAAGAGTTTCGGGTCTCGAATTTCGAGCAAAAAGAACCGGCCAACCGGCAACCATCAACCTTATCTTCACCGCATCTCTTCTACGCCTTCACATCCCCATTTCAACGGCAGCGTACCTACTCCCAACCGGAGCCAGCGGGTCGATGCGAAGGCCCGGAAAGGAGCTTGTAAGGGACGGGTCAAAATTCGGAGAATTCACCTCCGTTTCGCGTTTCTAGCGGGTCTTTCTGGGTAATTTCGCGTTCGAAAGGGCTGGATTTTGAGGGTCACTCGCCCCCTGTTCGCATGGAGTTGAGCATCACGTTGGGTGCGGGCCTCGGGTTGCTGTACGGCCTCGCCAGCTTCCTCACCTGGAAGTGGGCCGAGCGCCACCGGAGCACCGGCCGTTTCCTGATGATTTTTCTGGGCGGCATGATTGCGCGGCTGTTTGCGGCGCTGGCCCTGGTGGTGCTGGTTGTGGCCCTCGTGCCGGTGCACGTGGGCTTTTTCGTTGGCGTCTTCCTGGCCGTCTTTTTGGTCGGGCTTGGCGCTGAGGTGCTGCAGATGCACCGGGCCGGATCGCAGCCGTAGTTGCTTCCCGTTTTTTTTAAGACTCTAGCCTCTTGCGAGAGAGCATGGCGCAGCTTGCTAAAGCTTTTCTGATGTTCGCCCTGCTGGCGCTTCTGCCGGCGGTGTCCCCGGCGCTGGCTTCGGAGGACGGGGAGGAGTTCGACCCCGTCCATCACACCTCCGATGGCTACTACCTCGACTTTTCGCCCATCGGCAAGATCGAGTTGCCCCGCATCTTCCTCGTTCATAGCGAGGCGGGCGGCTATGGGCTAGACTTCTTCTCGTCCACATCCGCCGTCGCCGCCTCGGGCAAGTACCGCGCCGTTGAGCATGGAGAGGAAGGCAGCCTGGCCGAAACGGAGGCCGAGCCTTTCGAGGTGACGGAAGACGAGGTGCAGGACGGGTCGCCCGCTGCGCACAGTGCCGAGCTGACGGCGGGCAGCATCCACCTTGAATCGGAGATCGAGCCGGTGGAAGGGGAGATCGTCGTTGACTTTTCGATCACGCGTCACCTCGTTTTTGTCCTCATCGGGGCGGGCCTCGTGCTGCTGATCTTCCTGACGCTGGCGGGCCGCTACAAGCGCGGCGTGGGACGAGAGACGGCGCCGAAAGGGCTCTTTCAGAATCTCTTCGAGACGCTCATCGTCTTCGTCCGCGACGACATCGCCAAGCCGAACCTGGGCGACAAGTACGCCAAGTTCCTGCCCTACCTGCTGACGGTCTTCTTCTTCATTCTCACCTGCAATTTGCTTGGCCTCGTGCCTTTCGGCGCCACGGCCACGGCCAACCTGATGGTGACGGCGGTGCTGGCGACGGCCACGTTCCTCGTCACGCAGATCAACGGCTCGAAAGACCACTGGGCACACGTCTTCAACCCGCCCGGCGTGCCGGCTTTCGTCAAGCCCATCATGATCCCGGTCGAGATCCTCGGCTTGTTCACCAAGCCCTTCGCTCTCGCCATCCGGCTTTTCGCCAACATGACGGCCGGGCACCTGGTTATCCTGAGCCTCATCGGCCTCATTTTTACCTTCACCAATATCTTCGGGCCGGGGGTGGGCTGGGGCGTCTCGCCGGTGAGCGTGGTCTTCTCGCTCTTTATCTACCTGCTGGAGATCCTGGTAGCGTTCATCCAGGCCTACATCTTCACCATCCTCTCGGCGCTCTTCATCGGCATGGCCGTGGCGGAGCACCACCACGAGCACGAAGATGAGGTAGGCGAACTGCCCACCCATTACGAGGACCACGGCGAC
>JAHEMB010000120.1 GCA_024643915.1 Rhodothermaceae bacterium
TGCGGCGCGAGCACCTGCATCAGGTACGCTTCGAACGCCTCGGCCGTCGCCGTGCGCAGCAGGTTGTGTGTGTGCAGGATCAGGTCGATGCCTCGGTCGAAGGCCGGCACCTCTACCTGGGGCAGCGAGGCCAGTGCCGCCTGCGCCTGCCGTTCGTTGTTGACCGAGGCCAGCGTCGGCATGGCGCGCACCTCGTCGGCGTCGTAGCGCTGCGTCGAAAGAATGCGTTGCTCTCCGCTCGACGAGATGAAACTTTTCCACGGATCCTTGTAATCGTCTCGGTAGAGGCGCACTTCGTAGTCCTGCTCCACCGAGGCCACATCGAGGTCGCTCGTCTTGGCGTCGTAGGCGGTGCTCATCTGGAATGAGACCGACGTGGGCGTGTGCCAGAACCATTGCGGGTCTTCAACCAGGCGCATCGACTTGACTTCGCCGACGATGCGGTTGTACCAGTAGTTGGTGACGAACTTTTCAAGGTCCTGGTTGAGGAGCGCCAGAATCTCGTCCTCGGTGGGGTTGGGAATGCCGAGGTATTCGTTCGAGGCGACGCGGAATTTCCAGTACTTGTAGTTCGTGCCGTAGAGCTGGTACACGGCATCGCCGACGACGACGAGGTCCACGCCCTCAATGTCCGGATACTCTCTGATGACCCGGACGCCGCGCACGAACTCCCACGCACCGGTGTCGCCGTTCCACTGCTTGGTGCCGGGCTTTTTCGTCAACTCCAGCCGTTTAACGCCGGGGTTCATGATATCCTGCCGGACCTGCGCGTCGGACGGCTGGGCGTGCACAGTGGCCGTTGTGGAAGAGAGGGAGAAGAGGAGGGAGAAAACCAGGGAGGCTGTTCGCTGTATCGTCGAGCTCATCGTAATCCCCGTATGGTTGGCTTTTGGGTAAGGAATCCAAAGCACACGAGCCGTAGATGCGGCCAGATGCAGCAGGCCGGGCTGCAGTCTCTGAAAGGTAGGGCGTCAACGGCAAACAGGCAACCTTCACCCGTCTTATCGGGGTTCGCCGGGAACGCGAGGCGAGCTTTCAAGCGGCTTGGCGAACTCGATGATGGTCATGCCGAAGAAGTCGTTCGTCACGCCCGTTGGCGTGTAGCCGTGGCGGCTGTAGAAGCGGATGGCTTGCTGGAGATACCGCGTCGTATCCAGCGTCACGCGTGTGCAGTGCTGCCTGCGTAGGGCATGCTCCGCCGCAGCCAGCAGTTGTGCGGCGACGCCGCTGCCCTGTTGCGCCGGGACCACAGCCATCCCCCGCAGGTGCCCCTCGCTGATTTCCACAATCTGATACCCGATGGTGCCTACCACCACCCCATCTTCGTCCTCGGCAATCAAGACGGTCATCTCTCCGAGCCGTTGCGCCAGGCCCGCCACGGTGGGGACGGTGTCCTGAAAGGCGTCCGGGGTGTAGTGCACGCGGTACGGCTCGAACGCGGCTGCCAGGCAGGCCCGGACGGCGGCTGCGTCCTGTGCGGTGGCCTGCCGAATCGTTATATCAGCGGTGTGGTCGCTCATCCTGTTCCTGCGTTTTCGTCTTCGTGGGGCCCGGAAAAAGAAGACGAGGCCAGTTGAATTTACGTTGCATTTGCCGTAGGGTAGAGGAAGATCGCCATCCCACTTCGCCGAGAGTTTAACTTTAGCTCTCGACCGGCGTTGTAGCCCTCATTATTTTCATTTCGCAATCCGCAATCTGCATTCCCCAATAGTCCGTGCTTCGTTCGCTCTACATCCGCGACTACGCCCTCATCGAGGAGCTGGAGGTCGAGTTCGACAGCGGACTCAACATCATCACGGGCGAGACGGGGGCCGGCAAGTCCATCCTCATCGGCGCGCTCAAGATGATTCTGGGCGAGCGTGCTTCGACCGAGGTGGTGCGGACGGGTGCCCGCAAGGCTATCATTGAAGGCGTCTTCGATGAGGCCGAGACGCCCCGGCTGCGCCGCCTCCTCGAAGAGCACGCCATCGACGTGCTGCCGCAGATGATCCTCCGGCGGGAGATCACCTCCAGCCAGAGCCGCGCTTTCATCAACGATACGCCCGCCACCATCGCCCTCGTCCGCGAGGTGGCCGCCTCCCTGATCGACCTGCACGGCCAGCACGAGCACCAGTCGCTCCTGCGCACCGAGACCCACCTCGAACTGCTCGACAACTTCGGCGGCCTGGGCGGGCTGGTGGCCGGTTACCGGGAGCAGTACGACGCCGTGGCGGCCCTCATCGCACGGAAAAAAGAGTTGGTGAAGCGCGAGCGAGAGTTGCATCAGCAGAAAGAGCTGTTCGCGTTTCAGATCGAAGAGATCGACCGTGTTGGGCCGGAGGAAGGGGAGGAAGATGCCCTGGAGGCCGAGCGGCGCGTCCTGGAAAACGCCGAGCATCTCTACGAAGTGACGGCCCAACTCTACGAGATGCTTTATGAGGGCGATGCCGCCGTGCACGACCAACTCGTGGTGGCCCGCAACGAATTGCAGGATCTGGCCCGCATCGATGGCGGCTTTGAGGAGTCCCTGGGCGAGATCAAGTCGGCGCAGATCGTCGTTGCCGAGGTCGCCAAATTCTTGCAGGATTACAACGCGCGGGTGGAGTTCAACCCGGAGCGGCTGGAGGACATCCGCATCCGCCTGGGCGAACTCGACCGGCTCAAGCGCAAGTACGGCGGCACGCTCGAAGCTGTCCTCGCCCACCGCCAGGAGATCGGGGAGACGTACGACCTCGCCAGCGACTTCGAGGGGGCCATCGAGCGGCTCTCGAAACAGATCACCGGGGCGCAGGCGGCCCTGGCCGAGGCGGCGGAACGGCTTTCGGCTAAACGGCGCGAGGTGGCGCAGCGCATCGAGCAGGCCATCGTCGCCGAGATGGCGAAGCTGGGGATGCCCCACAGCCGCTTCGAGGTCGTCTTTACGCGCCAGGAGGAGCCGGACGGCTGGATCCTTTTCCCCCGCCCGGACGGCCACGCTGAGCGGTACGCCGCCTTCCCCAACGGCATGGACCAGATCGAATTCCACCTCTCCACCAACGTCGGCGAGCCGCCCAAGCCGCTTGCCAAAGTCGTCTCCGGGGGGGAGGTCAGCCGCATCATGCTCGCTCTCAAAACGATCCTCGCCAAGAGCGACCGCCTGCCCATCCTCGTTTTTGACGAGATCGACGTGGGCATCTCCGGCGCCATCGCCACGAAAGTGGGCGAGAGCATGCACGACCTGGCGCACTATCATCAGATTATCGCCATCACGCACCTCCCGCAGATCGCTGCCCTGGGCGACCTGCACTTCGTCGTGGAGAAATACGTTGAAGGGAAGCGAACCAAGACGGCTATCCGTCGCCTGACGGACGAGGCGCGCGCCGAGCAGGTGGCCCTGCTGATGAGCGGCGCCGAAGTGACGGAAGCGGCCCTGGAGAGCGCCCGCGAGCTGATGGCCGCCGGGAAGCGGGAAGCCTGACCGGAACAAGGCTGATCCTCTCTGGTGTGCCTCTTTTTCTACTCACCTCACCGACAGCCCCACCGCCATCGAAACGCTCACCTCGAAACAACGGTCGCATCTCCGCTCGCTCGCCCATTCGCTCAAGCCTATCCTGCACATCGGGAAAGAGGGTGTGACGGACGCCGCCGTGCGCGCGGTGGAAGGCGCTTTCAACACGCGCGAACTCCTCAAGCTGAAGGTGCTCGAAGCCGCCCCCGCGCCGGCCGGCGCCACCGGTGAGGCGCTCGCTGCCCGTCTCGACAGCGCCCACGTCGTCCAGGTCATCGGGCGCACCGTCGTCCTCTACCGCCCGCACCCGGACAAGCCGCAGATCAAGCTGCCCCGCTGACGGCGCCCGTGAACCGCTGTCAGTTGACCTATCTGGCCGTGATCTTTCAAAGATTTGCCCGGGTAAAGAGGAGATGCGCAACGTCCGGTTCGTTTTTTGCCTTCCCTGCGCGTAGATTGTTTCGCATAGACAACCTGGCTCTTTTTAAGGGGAGCGCGCGTGAGAAAATTATTTCGGATGAGCGGGCCGCTTTTTGCCCTACTGGCCCTTTTGCTCGCAACGACGCCCCGGCAAATGTGGGCGCAGCATCGGGAAGCCCTCAGGTCTGTCGAGGCGGCATTCAAAGGGGGCGATGCGGAGCGGTTGCTCGCACACGCCGCCGACCGTGTGGAACTCGCCCTTTTCGACCGGACGATGCTTTACAGCCGGGCGCAGGCGGTGTACGTGATGACGTCCTTCTTCCGCGACAATCCGCCGGGCGCTTTTGTGCTTGAAGATTCTTCGAGCACCGACGGGAGCTGGTTCGTGACGGCTCGCTACTGGCGCGAGGGCAGCGAGCGACCCCACCAGGTGTACCTCCGGCTCCGCGAGAAGAGCGGGCAATGGGAGTTGCGCGAGCTGCGCATCGAGCGGAGACCGTAACAGGACGACGGACCATGGAGCAACGGGTGGGACATCAGGCGCGGAAGTTTCTAGGGGTTGCCCTTGCGCTGGCGTTGCTGCTGCCGTTGACGTGGGGGCTGCGGGCCTGGCGCGTGGCCGAGGTGCGCGGCAGCGTCGAAGCGCGGCAGGCTGAAGCGGTAGCTGCGGCGTTTGGCTACGCCGAACGGCAGTTTGCTGCCTTACAAGCGAAGATGCTGGCGCAAGCCAGGTCGCTGGCCGAGGCCGCGCCGGTGGGAAAGTCCCTGCGGTCGTGGGAGCCTGGAGGAAGCGCTACGCCTCCGGAGGCGGTGGTGCAGTTTTTTGCCGGGCAGGCCCTGCCGGAGCGACGCGCGGTGGAATTGTATGATACGACGGGACACCTGCTGGCCTGGAACGGCTATCACCTTGGGGGCGATGCGTGGCCGGAGCCCAAGGCCTTGCAGGGGGCACAGACGGCGATCGTCAGCGACGGGATGGTGCGGCGGGGGCTCGCCCTCTGGTGGCCGGTGCGCGAGGCGGGCCGCGTGCTCGGCATGGTGCGCGTGGTAGAACTGATTGCGTTTCGCGCGCCCGTCGAGAACCAGTATTTGAGCAACTACTTCCTTGAAGAAGATTGGCAGCGGGTTACGCACCTCTCCACCTATCTTCAGTACGGCGAGACGCCGCCGGAACCTGCGGTGGGGCGCCTGCCATCGCGCCTCTTGCAGGGGGTGGATGGGCGCCTGCTGGCCCGGCTCTACATAACCCCCCCCTCGGCCGCGCGCCTCGTCGAGGCCACTGCCACCCGGTTCGACGATGTGCTGGCGTTCTGGGCAACGCTGCTGCTGTTCTGGCTGGTAGCCGGCCTGTGGACGTGGTACGGCGCCCTCGACCGTGTGCCGCCGGGCGAGACGGTGCACCGCTGGCTGCTGCAAGCCGCGGCGCGGTTTGGCCTGGCAGCGGCGGCATGGTGGGGGGTACGCTATGCCTTGCTGGCGATGCGCGCGCCCGGACGCTGGCAGCCGGGCCAGGCGCCCCTTTCCCCCCTCTTCGATCCCACCCACCTCGCCTCCACTCTCGGCGGCGGCCTCATGCGCTCCACCGGCGACCTGTTCCTCACGTCCCTTTTCGCCCTTCTCTTCGCCGCCGCTTTTCTGCATCTCGCCGCGCATTTCCGAGAAAAGGGCGCCGACTTGTACGGGCTCCGCAAGCGGCTGCGCGAGAAAGGCGCGGAAGCACCCTCGCCGGTTCGTTTCTTCGCGGTGGTGGGCGGGGCAGGGCTGCTGGTGCTGGGGCTATCGCTGATGCTGGCCGCCCTCACCCGCCACGCGATCCTCGACAGCCAGCTCGCTTATTTCGAGCGGACGGGGCTGGTGCCGGAGCCGATGGTGCTGGTGGTCTTCTGCACGCTCCTGCTCATTACGGTGGCGGTGGTGCTGCTGACGGTGGGGCTGGGCTGGGTGGCCCTTTGGCTGCTGATGCGCTACTGGCCCGGCTGGCCCCGCCGCGTGCTGCTGCCCGGCCTGCTGCTGGCCGTCGTCCTGCCGATAACCGGCGTCTACCTGCTTTTCGAGATCGAGGAGCTGCTGCCGGCGGCGGCGGCGCTGGCGTTCGTGGCGGCCGGCAGTGCCCTTGCCGTCTTCGGGTTTACCCGTCGTGAGGACGCCCTGAACCTGCTGGCGTTGCGCAACGTGCTGCCCGCCCTCTTCCTCCTCACCCTGCTGCTCTACCCGATGTTCTATCAGGGCATGGCCACGCAGCGACGCCTCCAGATGCTCGACGCGGCGGATCTCTTCAGCGAGGGGCGGGACCCGCGCGTACTCTTCGCCATTGAGCAGGTGCTGCGGGAGGCGCGTACCGCCCCTGCCGCGCGCGGGTCGCTTGCCTCGGACGATTCTGCCAGAGCTGAGACCGCCAGCGCCCAGCAGGCGCGGTTGGACTCGCTCGCTACCGTCTTGCTCCGCAATTCGCTCCTGGCCTCCCTCGGTCCCTACGACCTCAGCCTTACCTTTTTCGACGAGGGCGGCACGCCGCTGGGGCGCTACGAGGAGGCCGGGCAGAGCTTCAGCCGCGCCGCCCTCGACCGCGCCGACGCCGCTGAGTTCGAAATCATCCGGCAGATGTATGCCGAGAGTGAGGCGGACGGCGTGATGGTGGACAAGATGACGGGCCGCCAGCCTGACCGCTTCCAGTACACCGGCATCGTCCCGATCAAAGGCGGGGATGGGCGGGTGAGCTGGGCTGTGGCGCGGGCCGAGCCGCAGACGCCCCTCGGCGCGGGCGGTACGCCGTTTCCCCGCGTGCTGATGCCCGCCAGCATTTACGGCAGCCTCTACGAAAACCTCTCCCTCGCCGAGTTCCGCAAAGGCGTGCTCGTCCGCAGCTTCGGGCGCGACTTCGGGCGCTATCGCCTCGCCGAGCCGGTGCGGGCACTCCTGGTGACGCACGAGGAACTGTGGCGCACCGAGCAGGTGGAGGAACGCCGCTTTGTGACCTACTACCGCCGGCTACCGCAACCCCTGCTGCCCGCCAACGCCGCAACGCTCGGGCCTAGCGTCAGCGCGCCCGTCACCGCCGTGCGCGTGCCCGCCATTTCCACCTTCGATCATCTGTATTACCTGCTGCGCCTCACCGTCGCTGGCCTCTTCATCGGGCTGCCACTGTACGTGCTGGGCCTCTACCTGCGCCGTCGTGCCGGGCTGCTGCCGGCCCCCCGCGTCCGCTTCCGCGACAAGGTGCTGAGTGCTTTTCTCGGTGTCGGCATTGTCACGGTCGCTGCCGTCGGGTTTGTGGGGCTGGAGGTGGTGACGGGCGAGACGGAGCGTGCCATCCAGAGCTGGCTCCGCGACCGGCTCGAGCAGGTGGAGGCGATGCTGCTTCTTGAGCAACAGGGCGATGAACTGCCCTACCGCACCCTAAACCGCCTCGGCGTCGATTCGCTCGCGGCCCAGGTGGGGCTCGACCTGAATATCTACCGGGGCGACTCCCTCGTCGCGTCAAGCCGCCCGCAACTCGTCCGCGACCGGGTCATCGACGCACGCCTGCCCATCCGGGCCTTCGAGGCGCTTTTCTACAGCGGCTTCCGGTTCACCTACACCGAGGAAAGGGTGGGCCGTTTCACCTACACTGCCGGCTACCGCACCCTTCTTGACGAGGAGGGGCAGCCGCGCTTCGTCATCTCGGTGCCGACCCTCCCCGAGCAGGAGCGCATCGAAGAGGAGCGAGCGCGGACGGTGGCCTACCTCTTCGGCGCGCTCCTTCTGCTCGTCCTCGTCGTGATGCTGACGGCCTCGCTCCTGGCCAATGCCCTCGCGCGTCCCATCGGGCGGTTGCGGGCGGGCCTGCAAGAGGTCGCCAAGGGGCATTTCGAGCGGACGCTCCCCGTCGATTCGCGCGACGAAATCGGTGACCTGGTGCAGACCTTCAACGAGATGCAGGAGCAGCTTGCCGAGAGCCGGCGGAAGCTAGCACAGCAGGAGCGGCAACTCGCCTGGCGCGAGATGGCGCGGCAGGTGGCGCACGAGATTAAGAACCCCCTCACGCCCATGAAGCTCTCCGTGCAGCACCTGCGCCGCGCCTACGACGGACTCGAAGCATCGGAGAACGGCGAGGAGCCGGCGAAGACGGGCCGTTTCAACAGCCTCTTCGAGCGCATTATGGGCACGCTCATCGAGCAGATCGACGCGCTCAACCGCATCGCCAACGAGTTC
>JAHEMB010000121.1 GCA_024643915.1 Rhodothermaceae bacterium
GACGCCAACGACAAGACAGGGCACCAACAACGCGAGTCGGCATGACATTTCTACAGGCATTCAGGGCGGCTTGGGATTCGTTGCGGACGAACAAGACGCGTACGGCGCTGACGCTGTTGGGCATGGTCATCGGCGTCTTCGCCATCATCGCCTCCGTCACGGCCGTCAAGGTCATCGACATCTACTTCAACGACTCGCTCGACTTCTTCGGCACCTCCACGTTCTCGGTGACGCGCTACGCCTTCCAAGTGTCGCAGGGGGACAACCAGCGGGAGTACCGCCCGGCCATTACCTACGAGGAGGTTGAGCGCCTCAAGCGTCTGTCAAGTGCGGCCCTGGCCATCAGCCCGCTCGAAGATTTCGACTGGGCCGTGCGAGCACGATACGGCGGGCGACAGACCGACCCCAAAGCCCTCGTTTTCGGCACCGACGAAAATTTCCTGACGAACTTCAGCTACGACCTGGACGAGGGACGGCCCATCTCGGAGCAGGACGTACGCTACGGGCGGCCCGTGGCCCTCATCGGCTCCGAGATCGCGGAGGAGTTGTTTCCCAACGAGTCTCCGCTCGGCAAGGACATGCAGGTGGGGCAGGTACGGCTGCAGGTGATAGGCGTGCTGCAAGAGCAGGGCAGCTTCCTAGGTTACAACCCGGACACGCGCATCTACGCCCCCATAACCTACATGCTCAATTCATATGGCGACGGCGGGCGCAACATTGCGCAGATCAGCGTGCGCGCTTCGTCGGTGCAGGCTGTGCCGGCGGCCATGGAGGAGGTCATCGGCACTATGCGCACCGTCCGCAAGGTGCCTGCCGGCGAGGACAACAACTTCGACCTGGAAACGAACGACAACATCCGCGCCATCTTCGACGCTTTCACAGGCCTACTGACGCTGGCCGGGGCAGGGATCGGGCTGATCGCCCTCCTGGCAGCCGGCATCGGTATCATGAACATCATGCTCGTATCGGTCACCGAGCGTACACGCGAAATCGGCATCCGCAAAGCCGTCGGCGCCAAGCGGCGCGACATCACGCGGCAGTTCCTCCTCGAGGCCTTCTTTCTGTGCCAGATCGGCGGGCTGCTGGGCATCCTGCTGGGCGGCCTCTTCGGCAATTTGCTGGCGCTTTACTTCGACATCAGCGCGGCCTTCCCGTGGGGCTGGGCCCTCGGCGGGGCGGCCATGGTAACGGCCATCGCCCTTCTCTTCGGCGGCTATCCTGCCTACAAAGCCGCCCGCCTCGACCCCATCGAATCGCTGCGCTACGAATAGTCGGTTGTCGGTTGGCCGATTGTCGATTTTTCCGATCCTCCATCTTCCCCCCTCCATTCTTCCCGCTTCGATCCGCTATCTTCGCTTCTCAACGGTAGAAACGTGCAGGGAAGATGAACTGGATGCATGGGGCGTGGGCGGTGTTCGAAAAAGACGTGCGGCTGGAACTGCGCAGCCGGTACGCCATCAACATGCTGCTGATGTTCGTGCTGGCGGCCCTCCTGCTCGTGCTTTTCGCCCTCGGCCAGACGCCGGTGAGCGCTCGGGTGCAGGCGGCGGTGCTGTGGATCGTAATCCTGTTCTCAGGCGCCGTGGGGCTGGGCCGCTCGTTCATCAGCGAAGAGGAACGTGGGACAGTGCTGCTGTTGCAGCTCAACACGCACGGCAGCATGGTCTACGCGGGCAAACTGCTGTTTAACTTCGTCCTCGTCCTTGTGCTGAACTTGGTGGCGGTGGCGGCGTTCGTGGTGCTGCTGAGCGTAGCCGTGCCCCTGCCCGGTCTGCTGCTGACGACCCTCGGACTGGGCGCCCTCGGCCTCGCCGGGGCGACAACCCTGCTGGCGGCCATCATCGCGCGAACCGCGAACCGCGGACCGCTCCTGCCCGTTTTGCTGTTTCCGCTCCTCGTGCCGCTCCTGCTTTCCGTGGTGAGTGCCACCCGGGCGGCCCTGCCGGGCGGGGCGGGCTGGGCCGGGGCCCAGGACGAACTGCTGACCCTCGTGGGCTTTGCCGGCGTCGTTATCACCGCCTCCGTCCTGCTGTTCGATTACGTCTGGAACGATTGACCGACGAGCATGACGATTGATGAACAAGGCTTTTTTAAGACTGAATGTGTTTTTCGTCTTTCGAAAACCAACATTCCTTGTTCGATATTCGTCATTCAGTCCTCCTAAATGAACGCACCCTCAACACGCAAGCCCGCAATAGACCTGCGCCGCTACCGCTTCGTCCGCGCTGCGGTGGGGGTGTGGATGACGGGCGTCATCGGCTTCGCTTTTCTGCGCGACATCCCGTCCCTGGAGATCCTCGAACACACGGCGCGCAACCTCTATTTCCACGTGCCGATGTGGTTCACGATGATGGCAGCCGTGATCGTAGCGGCGTACCACTCGGCCCGCTACCTCGCCACCGACGACCCGGTGCGCGACGTGCGCGCGGAGCAGGCGGCGCGCGTGGGCTTCGTCTTCGGCCTGCTCGGCATCCTCACGGGCATCGTGTGGGCGCGCTTTACGTGGTACGTGGGCCAAGGCATCTGGTGGAACTTCGACCCCCGACAGACGATGGTGGCCGTCTTCCTGCTGATCTACGGCGCCTACTTCACGCTCCGCAGCAGCATCGACGAGCCTACACGGCGGGCGCGTGTGGCCGCGGTTTACAACCTCTTCGCCGCCGCCACGATGCCGTTTCTGACCTACGTGGTGCCGCGCCAGATGCCGAGTCTGCACCCCGGCGCCGAGGGCAGCCCCGCCTTCAGCGAAACGGACCTCGCGCCCGTCATGCGCCCCATCTTCTACGCCGCCATCATCGGTTTCATCGTGCTCTTCTGGGTGATCTACACGCAGCGCGTCCGCACCGCATTGTTGGAGGAAGAGTTGGAAGAGAACCCTCTGTAATTGAAATCCCAAGCCCCAAATCCCATTTTCCAATATCGCTCAACGCACCCTTTGGAACTTGGGAATGGGGATTTGGGATTTGGAGCCTGTACCAAGTATGCAGATAATCCCACAGGATACCACGGCGACTTCGCCCTACGACACAGTCTGGACGCAGGTGCCCGAGCAACAGCCGGAGGGACTCGAGCGCGTGATGCTGGCCGAGGACAAGCTTTTCGTGGTCCTCGCTGTCGTGCTCATCATCTGGTTCGGCCTGCTGTTCTTCCTCTACCGCACCGACCGCCGCCTCGACCGCCTGGAACGATCCCTCGAAAGGGGCATTTCACAAGACCCGGACGAATCGGTTGTTGGATAAAAGAGGAACCGACAACCGTCAACCGACAACCGTCACCCCTTTCCCATGAAGCCGAAAACCATTATCGGGCTGGTCGTGATGCTCGGGTTTGCCGCCCTGCTCTTTCTGAACTTCGGCGAGCAAGTGGGCGGATATATGGATTTCGCCCAGGCTGAAGCCACCGGCGCGAAGGCGCACGTGGTAGGCCAGTGGGTGAAGGCCGAGCATTTTCGGTACGATCCGGCGCAGAATGTATTCTCGTTCTACATGGAGGACGAGGTGGGCCAGCGTCGTTTGGTGCACTATGACAACCCCAAGCCGCCTAACTTCGAGGATGCCGAGCAACTGGTGGTGGAGGGCTATGCGAAAGAAGGCGCGTTCGTGGCCGAGCACATCCTGGTTAAATGCCCCTCGAAGTACAACGACACCCGCGCTCTTGAGACGTCGCTTTGAGTACAGCGTGCGACCTCATTGAGACGGCGACACGAGCGCGACTGGCACAAGTAGTCTGCGAATCGTATCTCCAGAATCGCCCTCTCTCTGCCACGCAGCCTCTCGTCGATTTCTCCCTTCCAATTGGATCCGGTGATGCGTTCTCTGCTGCTTAGGATCGGCGGCGTGCTGCTGGCGGGACTGGGCCTGGTTGCCCTCTCACGAGCCCTCTCGACTGACCCAAACGCATTTCCCTCGCAGGACCCTGCGACCCCCCTCTCTCCCTGCCCCGGTTCACCGAACTGCCTGCGCGCCACACGCACCTATGACTTGGGCACGGAAGACCTCCTCGCCCGCGCCCGCGCCGCCCTCGGCGAGATGAATCCGGCGGAGCTGCACGAACGCGATTTTCGCCTTGATGCTGTCTTTCAGGCTTTCATCTTCAAGGACGACGTGGCGCTGGAGATCGAGCCACAAGGGGGCGGCAGCGCCCTGCACATCCGAAGCGCCAGCCGGGTCGGCCGCAGCGACTTCGGCGTTAACGAGCGGCGCGTGCGGCGTTTCTTTGAGGCGCTGGAAGGAAACCTATGATGCTCTCGCAGGCATCCTTCACGTCCTCCCGGCGAAATAGCCTGGACGCTGAGCAAAATGACTCCCCTTCCAGTCATGAGCGCTGTGTTGAGCCTTCCTATCTCAAGGCATCGCTATCTGCGCGAGCCCTGTCTATCCGTGATCTCTCGAGATTCGTCATCCAGCAGACTCCCGAGCTTTTCGCGCTGTGTTCGGAATCACTACGCATCTTATTCTTGCCGCCGCCAACCCGCGCCCTTTAGCACCACCCTATCGCGCCGATATATTTCGTATACGCTCCTCACCTTTGGGGTTTTTAGAGTGGACACAACAAGAGCATCGCGACCCATCCAAAGGGACCAAACGTCCGTGCTGCCCCCACGCCGTGCCTATGATGGCACGCGGTACGTGGCTGTACCGCAGGAAGCGCTCGAAGGCCGATCATTCGGCGAAGTCTGCGCGTCGGCCCGTGCGCTGCTCGGCCCCTCTCTCCTCGAAATGCGCATCGTGGACGGGCAACTGCGCTTCTGCCTCCTCCTTCCTCCTGAGCGCCCCTGCGCCTGAAACTATTCCGTTCTCCGCCAGATTGGCGGAATCTTTTCATCGCTGCTCACCGCCGCCTCGTATCTTCGATCCCCTTCGGAGAACCAGGTAAGCAGTATCCCATGCAGATCCAGGACAGCGCTTTTCTCGTCACTGGCGGCAGCTCCGGGCTGGGCGCGGCGACGGCGACTATGATCGTTGAAAACGGGGGCCGCGTGCTCCTGGCCGACGTCAAAGAAGCGGAGGGGCAAGCCCGGGCCGAGACCCTTGGCAAAAACGCCCACTTCGTGCGGACCGACGTAACCGACGGCGAGAGCGTGCAGCGCGCGGTGGAGACGGCGCAGGCGCGCTTCGGCAACCTTCGCGGGGCGGTCAACTGTGCGGGCATCGTGCTGGGGCGCAAGACGCTCGGTAAGCAGGGAGCGCACGACCTCGAAAGCTTCGAGCGCGTCATCCGCGTCAACCTCATCGGCACCTTCAACGTCATACGCCTCGCGGCGGCAGCGATGGCGGCGAACGCGCCCAACGAGGAGGGCGAGCGTGGCATCCTCATCAACACTGCCTCGGTGGCCGCTTTCGAAGGGCAGATGGGGCAGGCGGCCTATGCGGCCTCGAAAGGGGGCGTGGTGGGGATGACCCTCCCCATAGCGCGCGACCTGGCCCGCAACGGCATCCGCGTAATGACTATCGCCCCCGGCATCTTCGAGACGCCGATGATGGCCGGGATGCCGGACGATGTGAAGGCCTCGCTCAGCGAGCAGGTGCCCTTCCCCTCTCGCCTGGGTCGCCCGGCAGAGTACGCCGCCCTCGCCCGCCACCTCATCGAAAACCCCATGCTCAACGGCGAGGTCATCCGCCTCGACGGCGCCATCCGCATGGGACCGAAATGAGGGAGGATGGAGGGTGCTGTCGGGCGGCCCTTCCTGGCTGATGTTTTCTCCGACCTTCTCTTTTCAGCCTACTATCTTCGTGCGGCCAGCCGCGCTGCGAATTCCTTCACCTCCTCAATCCTGTATATTCGCAGGAGCAGAAGCGCCGGCAGGTAGGCCAGGATGAGGACGAGGCGCAAGGCAAGGCGCGGGATCGTCGCCCATTCGACCGAGAGGCGGCCCAGCAGAAAAAGGCCGACGACAAGGCCCACAACCTGCGCCAGTTTGCCCCACGCGTAGCCCACGCGGATCTGCCGCTCGGCAACGCGGGCTGCGAGGGCCGTCAAGAAGGCATAGGCCGCCAGGGTGGCAAAGGCGGCGCCCAGCAGACCGAGGGCAGGGATGAGCAGCAGGTTGAGGACGGCATTGAGGAGGGCCGCGCCGAAGACCATGGGTGGCAGCACCCGCGTCCTCCCCGACGCGTACAGCACGTTAACGACGACGTAATAGATGCCGTACGCCATGAAACCGAGCGCAATGGGCAGCACCAGCACCTCGGCGGAAAGGTAGGCGGGGTTGTCGGAAACGAGGTAGGTGAAGTCGAGCGCGAGGAGCGACAGGCCAAGCACGCCCCAGCCCGACCACGCGGCGTAATGGCGGAAGACGCGACGGTAAAGGCGCGCCCCGTCCGGTTCCTCTCCCAGCGCCTTCAGCCCCAGCACTCCAAACGCAAGCTGGAAACTCTGCACGAAAAACATGTTAATGACGCCGCCCAGACGCCCGGCCCAGTCATAAACTCCAACCCCCTCGGCGTCAACGAGGATCTTGAGGAGATAGCGGTCGCCCAGATTGAGGAAGAGCGAGGCCAGCCCCGCCACCACAAGGGGCGCCCCGAAGCGCGCCAGGGGCCGCACCAGGTCGGCCCGAAACTCCCACTTCACCGTCGCCAGCATCCCTCCGCACAGCACAACGGCGCCCACCCCTGCCGAGACGGCATACGCCTCCATCACGCCCTGTAACCCCCGGTCGAGCCGGACGAGAAAAAGGAACACACAACCGATGAGCACCAACATCTCGGCGAGCGTAGCGGTCACGTACAGGCCGGGCCGCTCCTGTGTCCGCAGCAGCATCGTCGGGATGGCCTCGACCACCTTACAGGCAGCATAAACGGCCATCAGACGGACGAGCCCCGCCTGGCTGGCATCATCAACGAGGAGCGCGGCGAGGGGCGCCGCGAGGCCCCACAGGAGGGCGCCCACCGCGACGGCCGCGCCTCCGGTGGTGACGAGTGCGGTGAATGGCAGGGCGGCGTGCGCCTCCTCGTAAGCCGCGTTCGTCATGAAACGCAGCAGACCCGTCGCCAGGCCTAGGCCGCCCAGCAGGATGGCGAGGCGGGCGGTCGTATCGAGCAGAGCGAAATGGCCGTAGGTGGCGGTGCTGAGCAGGTTCAGATAGAGCGGGATGAGCACCAGCCCGCTCAGCTTGAGCGCTACATTGCCAAGCGCGTAGACGCCGCTCTGCCGAACCAGCCGGGAGAAGAATCCGCTCATCGGGTCGCCAGCGCCCGGTACGCCGCCACGAGGGACCGCGCCGTCGCCTCCCAGTTGTATTTTTCTTCGACGGCCTGCCGCCCCTTCGCACCCATCGCGCCTCTCTTTTGGGGATCGACGGCAAGCACCAGGATTGCATCGGCCAACGCCCCGGCCTCGCCTGCCGAATACACCCGCCCCGCCCCGGTCTCCTCGACGATGCGACGGAGCGGGCGGCAATCGCTGACGATGACGGGCCGTTCTAGAAACATGTAGTGGAAAAGCTTGTGCGGGATGGTGGCGTCGGTGTGGACGGTTTTGAGGTGCGGGACAAGGCAGACGTCACTACCCAGGATGTAGCTTTTCAGGAGGGGCTGCGGCTGCCAGCCCTCGAAAAGGACGTGACCGGCGAGGCCGAGCCGCGCCGCCTGCGCCTTCAATTCGCCCCGGATCCGTCCGTCGCCCACGAGGACGAGCCGCGCCGCCGGCACCTCGGCCAGCACCTTCGGCATCGCGTCGATGACCGACGCCAGCCCGCGATGCACGTCGAAGCCGCCGGTGTAGGTGATTGTGAGCGGCGAACGAACACGCGCCACCAGGTCCTTATCAACCGCGAACTGTTCGAACTCCTCGCGACGGATGGTGTTGGGTACGACAACGATCTTCTCCGCCGGCACTCCCAGCGCCTCGTTCCGAGCCGCCGCCTCCTCGATCACCACGACAAGCCGGTCGACCGCATTGACCCATTTCCTCTCCAGCTGCTCCCACCGGGGAATACTGACCACGAGCCGGCCAGGGAAGCGCGTGCTCCAGGCGTAATGACGGAGGGCCTCCACCCAGTTCTCATGCAGGTCGCCTACCACAGACACGCCCAGCCGACGCGCCGCCTGCAGGCCACCGCCAAACAGGTA
>JAHEMB010000122.1 GCA_024643915.1 Rhodothermaceae bacterium
GTAGCCCGCCACCTGCTTTTCGAGGGAGGCGCGCTCGGTCCTGTCGGCGGCGAGGATAAGGAAGGCCCAGTGGCCCTGGTAGCGGATGGCGTGGACGGCGACGGCGACGGGCAGCACCCGCCCCTCGCGCGTCCTGAAGTCGAGGTCGAGATTGTTGTAGGCGCAGCGCTCACTGTGGCTGCGGCGGCCCAAGGCCAGCAGGGCCTCGCCGGGGACGAGGGGATGGAGGGCGCTCAGGGGCTTTCCGCGCAGCTCCTCGCGTGGCACGTTGAGCAACCCGCACAGGGCGAGGTTGACATCGATCAGGTGCCCGTCGAGGGCGGCGACAAGGACAAACTCGGGGACGAGATCGAGGACGGTCTGGTAGCGTGCTTCAGCCTCGCCGTGGCGGGCGAGCGTCTCGCGGTGACGCCGCGCTAGGTCGGTGAAGGTGTGAACGAGGCCGCCCGTCGCTTTCTGTGTCTCCGTCTCCACGCGCTTGAGCGCTACGTCGGTCATCACACCTTCCTCCACGAGCTTCGCCATCTCCGACTGAAGCTTTTCGAGTGGCTTCGCGATGCCCTGCTGCAAGACGAGAAATACGATGGCGACGAGCAACAGCCACAGCCCCAGACTCCCGCCCAGCAGGACCCCAAGCGCCCGTCCGAGCGCCCCTTGCGCCTGCCTGGCATCGTACAGCGCGACGGCCCAGGGCGCCCCGGCGGCGGGGCGGCTGGCTACCAGGAGCCGCGCCTCCTCCGCTTCCCCCAGCCTACGCGAAAACCGGTCGTCCCTGCTGCGGCTAAGCAGATGTTGCAGGTCCGCGCCGGCCTCCCTCGCAATTTCCTCCTTCCGGTTCGAGGCGAGGATGGTGCCTTTCTCTTCGACCACCAACACGCGCTCGTACCCCGCCTCCGTGCCCACCTCTTCGACCAGGGCCTGCGCCGCGAGGCTGTCGGCGGCGAGGGCGAGGACCTCCACGGTGCGCTCCACCGGCTGCCGCGTCCGCTCCTCGTGGGCCTGCCGCGTCTGCATCAGTAGCCACCCCGTCGCCCCCACATGGGCGAGCGTCAAGGGCAGCAAGATCAGCGCCGCCAGCCGATAGATCGGGACCGAACGTTTCATATGATTGCGGAGTGCGGAGGTCGGCATGCGGATTGGTCTTTCGTGGCCTCCAATCCGCAATCCCCGATTCGCACTCCGAAATTTAAAGTTCTTCGAGGGTACGTTGCGCCGTCACGTCGAGTCCGCGCTCGGTGCGTTCGAGCGAGGCGACGGCCACCTCGGGGTCGTGCTCGAAGAAAAGCTGCCAGCCGTTTTCCCAGACGCGGTCGAGGAAGGCGGCTTTCTCTTCGAGGGTAACGAGGGGGCGCACGTCGTAGGCCATGATCCAGGGTGGGCGCAAGTGGTGCGAGGTCGGCAGCAGATCGGCCGCGAAAACGAGCGTCGTCTCTTCGTCTGCGATTTTCACCATCTGTTGCGCCTCCGTGTGGCCATTCACCAGCAGCAGTTCGATGCCCGGAAACAGCACTCCCGCTCCATCAAGCAGGTTGAGTTGCCCGGAGGCTTCAAGCGGCGCCAGGTTTTCTTTCAAGAAGGAGGCCCTCTCCCGTTCGTTCGGGTCGCTGGCCCAGTGCCAGTGCGCCCGTTGCACGTGGTAGCGCGCGTTCTTGAACGTGATCGCCAGCCCGTCGCCCGCGCGGCGCGTGCTGCCGCCGCAGTGGTCGAAATGCAAATGCGTGAGGATCACGTCAGTCACATCATCGGCGTCAAAACCGGCTTCCTTAAGCGAACGGTGCAGGTCGGCGGTCTCATGATCGACCGCAAAAAGGTCGGCGAACTTCGCGTCGTACTTGTCCCCCAGACCGTCATCGATGAGGATGAGCTGGTCCCCCTTTTCGAGGAGGAGGCAGCGCATGTGGAGGGGGATGCGGTTGCGGTCGTCGGGCGGCAGGCGGCGCGCCCAGAGCGCCTTCGGGATGATGCCGAACATGGCGCCACCGTCGAGCGCGAACCGGCCCGTTTCTATCTTGTGGAGGGTGTAGTCGCCTATTTTGGTCATGCTTTTTGAAACGAAGGTCGGAGAGAATGTCGCTCGCAGAACAAAGAATGCAGAAGGTAGAAGGTGCTATCAGATCCTTCAACACTCAACAATCCTTGTTCTGCGTTCTTCATTCAGATCCGTCTATAGAAAAAAGCTCAGCCCCAGCACCACGGCGAAGCCCACGAGGCCGAGGATCGTTTCCAGAACGGTCCACGAGCGGAGGGCCTGCTCAGTGGAGAGGCCAAGAAAGCGGCTGACGAGCCAGAAGCCCGAGTCGTTGACGTGTGAGAGGACGGTGGCCCCGGCGGCGATGGCAATCGTCACCGCCCCCAGCATCGGTGCAGAATAGGTACCCGCCGCGATGATAGGTGCCACCAGCCCCGCCGCCGTCACCATCGCCACCGTGGCGGAGCCCTGGGAGACGCGCACGAGGACGGAGATGAGGAAGGCCAGCAAGACGAGCGGCAGGTGCGTGGCCGCCATCATCCCCGCCAGCGCCTCCCCGATGCCCGTCGCGACGAGGACCTTACCGAAGACACCGCCCGCGCCCGTCATGAGGATGATCATCCCCACCGGCTCCAGGGCTTTCGTGGCAATGCGCTGAATCTCGTCGCGCGTGTAGCCCTGCCGCGTGCCGAGGAAATAAAACGCCAGGAGGAGAGCCAGCAGCAACGCGGTGAACGGGTGCCCGATGAAGCCCGCCCAGGCCCGCAGCCCCGCGTCCTCCGGCAGCCACACGTCGAGCGCCGTGTTGAGCAGGATCAGCACGAGGGGCACGGCGATGAGGGCCACCACGAGGCCGAAGCCTGGCAGCTTCTCCGTCGGCTTTCTCTCCGCATCCGCCGCCTCCACGAAATCAGGCACCTCCAGGTGAATCCTCCCCGCGATGTAGCGTCCGAAGACGATACCGCCGAGGATGGTGGCCGGCACGCCCGCGAGGAAGCCGAAGAGAATGACCCACCCCAGATCCGCCCCGATGAGCGCCGCCACCGCCACGGGGCCGGGCGTGGGCGGGATGAAGCTGTGCGCCACGGCAATGCCCGCCGCGAGGGGCAGGGCGTAGTATAGCAGTGACCGGCCCGTCCGCCGCCCCAGGCTGTAAACGAGCGGCAGGAGCAGAATCAGCGCCACGTCGAAAAAGACGGGGATGGCAACGACGAGGCCCGTGAGGGCGAGGGCCCACGGTGCCCGCGCCTCCCCTGCGCGCCGCAAGAGCGTGCTCGCCACCAGCTCTGCCCCGCCTGAGACCTGCAAGATCTCCCCGAACATGGCCCCCAGCCCGACGACGATGGCGATGTAGCCGAGCGTGCCGCCCATCCCCTCGCGGATGACGTCTGCCACCTCACCCGGCGCCACGCCGCCCAGCACAGCCACGACCAGACTCACCAGCAGCAACGCCACAAATGCCTGCAACCGCACCACGACGATCAGGAACAGCAATAACGCCACCCCGAAGGCGGCCAGCAGGATGAGTGTGGTCATTTCAAGAAGGGAGGCTTTGTTGAATCGACGAACCGACGAGACGACGAACCGACGAGCGTCAGACTTTCAGGGATGAGCTTCGTCCGCTCGTCCATTTCTCCACTCGTCCTTTCGTCCATTCAAGTTAGGCAGGGCGCGGGGTTTCGTCGTATTATAGGGGGCAGGGTCGGCCGGGGGCGGGGGACCCGGCGGGGCAATATACGGAGGCCGGCGCACGCATCGCGACACGCAGCGCATTCCTACTTTTCATGCAGTTCAGGTCGAAAAAACGCCGCAGCGTCCCGCTCATCCGCCAGCGCGACATGACCGAGTGCGGGACGACCTGCCTGGCGATGATTTTCAGGTACCACGGCCTCGCCGACGTGCAGCCCCTCCTGCGCGAGTTGGGCCACGTCAGCCGCGAAGGCACCGACCTCTACACCCTCAGCGAACTCGCCGAGACGTTTGGCTTCGCCTCTGACGGCTACCAGCTCGGCTTCGACAAGCTGCGGGAACTACCTCTCCCCTGCATCGCCCATTACGAGGGCAACCACTTCGTCGTCGTGACGAAGGCCGACGAGCGCCACGTCTGGATCGTCGATCCCGGCTTCGGGAAGGACAAGCTGACGCGGGAGGAGTTCGAAGCGCGGTGGAACGGCATCGTGCTGACGGTGGAGCCGACGCCGGACGTCTTCCAGAACACAGACGTCCAGGTCCTCATCGCCCGGCAACGCGAGCAGCAGAAAAATGTCCGCAAGCATTTTTACTTCGCGCTCCTCCACCCCTTCAAAAGGGTGCTGGCCGAGTTGCTCGTCGCCAGCATCGTGCTCCAGTTCCTCGTCCTTGGCCTGCCGTTCTTTACCCAGGTCATCCTCGACAAAGTGCTCGTCTATCGGGATGAGACGCTCCTCTATGCTATCCTCGCGGGCATGGTGCTGATCCTGCTCACCCAGGTGATGCTGATTTACGTCCGCAACATATTGCTGACGCAGTTCAAGGTGCAGTTCGAACTCGAATTCTTCAGCCGTTTCTTCCAGCACTTCATCAACCTGGAGCAGCACTTTTTCGACGCCTACAAGCGGGAGGATTTCATCAACCGTTTTCAGGAGAACCTGAAGGTCCGCAACATCCTCTCCCCCACCATCTTGCAGGCGTTCATCGACCTAATTTTCGTCGTCATTGCCCTCGTCGTTTTCTTCTTCTACAACGTGCTCCTGGCGGTCATTGCAGCGGGGTTTATCCTCTTTTACGTGCTCGTGGTCGTCGTCTACTCGCCCAAATTGCGACAGCTTGAGGACAAGATTTTCCACGAGAACCTGAAGACGATGGGCGCTTTCCTTGACACGCTGCTGGGGATGCTGTCGGTGAAGCTGCTGGGGCTGGAGCGGCTGAAGTTCTGGCAGTGGAAGAACAAGTACAAGAAGGCGCTCAACAAGGTACTGACGACCGAGCAGACGCACATCACGCTACAATCCGTCCTGCGCGGGGCGTTTTTCATGAGCCAGGTGTGCGTGTACTGGGTGGGCGCGTACCTCGCCTTCACCGACGCGCTCACCATCGGCCAGTATATCGCCTTCGTCGCCATCTTCACGCTCGCCATGACGGCGGTCCACGAGGTGTCGAACCTCTGGTTTCTGGTAACGGAGGTGTCGATCACCTATGCGCGCCTCAATGACGTTTTCTTGCAGGAGCCGGAGGCGAAGGACCTGCTGACGCAACAGACCGAGATCCGCCGGCCCGACATCGCGCTCGACCACGTCTCTTTCCGCTACGCGCCCACCGCCGACGAGGACGTGCTGCACGACCTGACGCTCCGCATTCCCTACGGCGAGCACGTCGCCCTGGTGGGCCGTAACGGCTCGGGGAAGACCACCCTTGTGAAACTGCTCGTGAAGCTCTACAGCCATTACGAGGGCGCCATCCGGCTGGGCGGCGTCGAACTGCGCGACCTTCACCCCACCGCCGTCCGCCGCGCCGTGGCGATGCTGCCGCAGGAGGTCTACCTGTTCGATGGCACGCTGCGGGAGAACATCGAATATGGCCGCCCCGGCGCGTCGATGCCCGAGATCATCGAGGCGGCGAAGCTGGCGAGCATCCACGACTTCATCCAGGGCCTCTACCTGGGCTACAACCACAAGGTGGGCGAGGCGGGCAGCAACCTCTCGGGCGGGCAGCGCCTCAAGATCGCCTTCGCGCGGCTGTTCCTGAGCGAACCGGAGGTGATCATTCTGGACGAGGCCAGCAGCGTGCTCGATGTGGAGGCCGAGCACCTGGTGATGCAGAACGTGCGAGCGCATTTTGCGGGCAAGACGGTCATCTCCATCGCCCACCGCCTCCACACCGTCCGCCACGCCGACCGCATCCTCGTCCTCGATGCCGGACGCATCGTGGAAGAAGGCCCGCATGAGGCGCTAATCGAACAAGAGGGGCTATACTACCAGCTCATGCAGAACTATTTGGCGTTCTGAGCTTCGGTTGCAAGAGAGAAAGCGACAACCGGTAAATCAACCCCATGCAGCCCGACGGCCATACCGACTTCGAGGACCTGGAGCCGATCCAGTACGAGGACCTCTACCGGGAGGACGACGCGCCCCTGGCCGACGTGCGCGAGAACGCCCTGCGGGTGCTCGTCTACGCGGGCGTGGCGCTCACGGCCCTCTTCATCCTCCTCGGCCTCACCATCGACGTGCCCCGCCACCTCTCGCTCGCCTTCACCCTCGAAGGCGACCGGCAAGAACACGTCGCGCGCTTTTTCGAACCGGCCCTGGTGGAAGAGGCGTTCGTCGCCCCGACTGAGGAGGTGGCGGCGGGTGACACGCTCGCGCGCATTCAGTTAGCAGAAAGCGGCCCCCTCATGTTGCGTGCCCCTGCCGGGGGGACCGTGGCCGAAATAGCGGCGGCGGGCAAAGCGGTGGAAAGCGGGAGCGTCGTCCTGCGCCTGCTGGGCGAGGGCTCGGGGCTCCACGCCGTCGCCTCTGTGCCGCCCGAGCAGGTCGGGCAGCTACGCGAAGGCGACCCCGCCGTGCTCAAGCTTTCTGCTTTCCCGCATTACGAATGGGGCACCGTGGCGGGCGCAATTCGATATCTGGACCGGACGCCTGACGCCTCTGGTCGCTACCGCATGGAGGTCGAGTTGGCAGATCTCGGGCGGCTCGGCCCTTCGCTGCGCGAGGGCCTGACGGGCGAGCTGTCGGTGCAGGTCGAGAAGAGAAGCTTCTTCGGCTACCTCTTCGAAAACCTCTAAGCGTCAACGGAAGCCTGGCGTTCGCCCGCTCCTGTTGCGCGCGGCCACCGACCTATCAACCGTACAAATCCTTAGGTGGCAGCGCCAGATTAAGATCGGTGGGCATGCCGTCGATAACGACCAGCGGACCGTAAATGCCCGGCTCGAATCCTTCAAGCTGGACGACCAGTTCGTAGGAGCCCGCCGCCAGACTTTCGAAGGCGAAGCTGCCATCGCTGCCGCTGGCGGTCTGTTCCGTTGCAGTCCCCGAAAGGTTGAGGCTCGCGCCTGCGAGGGGCTGTCCGTCCTGTTGATTGGTCACGAGTCCCGTAAGTGATCCTGCCATGATCGCATCTCCGTTTTCGTTGCGCCAGGTACGTGGCCAAAGTACGCAATTAGAAACTGTTTGGTAGGTCAGTTTGGAGGCGAGCGTGAGAGATTCTTGATTGAGCAACGGGCTCCTTTTGAGGCGCCTAGCCCGGCTACGGGCCGATAAATCGGCGGGCGTCGGGTCGACACGAGCGAAGCGACTGACGCAGCAAAAAATCCGCGCGCAGCCCAAGATCACCCTACCAGACAGTTTCTTAGATCATTAGGAGCCACCACGGGCGCGGGGCAGGGCAGAAAAGCAACAGGCGGCTTTTCCGAACAGGAGTAGCCGCCTGCCTCCATTATGGCCGGTGCGGAGCCGGCGTTACTTGCCCCTAAATCTTGACGAGGACACCGCCGCCAATCACGCCTTTCATCTCTTTCCGGTTGAGCTTCTTCATGGGGTGCCTCGTGGTGTCTGATGCCGTGGATTCTGTGATGCTCCCACCTGTATAGACGCAGCACCGCCCCGAAGTACGAGACGCTCTCCAAACTTTTTTCACAGCCCGAGCACGGGGCCAAAAAAGGAGCGGCTCCCCCCGTGCGAGGAGGAGCCGCTATGACGAGGGGGTGAGACGCACGGCCTTGCCCCAAGCCCGCACGGTGCGCCCCTACAGCGGTGTAAATATTCACCGCCGGCAACAGCTTCTCTAATGTTGGACGTCGAGCCGCTGCCCCACTAAGAGAAACGTAAAACGCCCCGCAAACACGACACGAAGGAGAAGAAAAAATTAACAATGATCAATGAGGAATGAGCAATTGCTCACTCATAGCGAAGGCTCTTGACGGGGTCAGCGGTGGCGGCGCGGAGGGCCTGGTAGCCAATGGTCAGCCAGGCGACGGCAACGGCCAGCAGTCCGGCCAGCACGAAAGCGCCCAGGCCCAGGTCGATGCGGTAGACAAAGTCGGCGAGCCAGGCGCGCATGCCGAAGTAGGCAAGCGGCGCGGCCACCACGAAGGCCACCCCCACGAGCTTGAGGAAG
>JAHEMB010000123.1 GCA_024643915.1 Rhodothermaceae bacterium
TCGTCGACATCGGCGTGATGATGGCGCACGAGTTCGGGCACGACCTCTGGCCCGCCTTCCGCAACGCCCACCTCAACCCCCTCGCCGACAACGATGTGCCCTACGGCGAGGACGTGCGCGAGGCCTCTCGGCGCGTAGGCTATGCCTTCATGTCGGGGCGCGGCAGCCTCTCGAAAGACGTGGGCGGTGCTGCTACAGCTTCCGCCTATGAGCGCAGCCTGCTCCCCGGCTGGATCGACTGCCCCGTCCTCGACAGCACGCAAACCGTGACGCTCGGCGATCTCTACACGACAGGCGACTGCCGCCGCCTCGATCTGGGTGCGGGCGGGACGCTCTTCCTGTCGAACCGGCAGCGCCTCGGCGCCTTCGACCGGACGCGCCGGCCCCCCTCGAGCAACTGCGGCGCGTGCCAGCCCATCGACGGCGGCCTCATGGCGACGGGGCTGATGGTCGAACTCGTCCGCCGCGGCCAGCGCGACCTGCTGCCCGCCGACAACGCCCTGCGCACCCCCACCGACTGCGAATTTTCCCACGGTTACGACGTGTACGAGGGCGACCTCTTCACCCCTTCGGGCCGGCAACAACTCACCCCCTGGACGCGCCCGAACATCAACGGCACGACGCACTATCCCGCCAACGCCCGCCCTGCCTGGCACGCCCTCGACAGCCTCCGCTACACCGACGACGGCCGCCTTGCCTTCGACTTCATCGCGGATTTTCGCACCCGGCCCGTCATCCGCGCAAATTCGTGGATGGGCCCGGAGACGGCAACAGCTTCCCGCCCCTTCACCTTTGCGGAGGAGGTCGTGGTCACTGAAGGCAGCACGCTCACCCTCGAAACGCAGGGACTCGGCTTCGGCGGCGGGCTGGCCGTGATGCCAGGCACGGCGCTCGTGCTGGAAGAGAGGACACGGGTGGCGGTGCCGGCGGGCGCCGAGGCCGTCGTTCAACGCGGCGCGCACCTGCGCCTGGCGGAGGGCGCCTTGTTGGAAGTGCGGGGGACGCTGGTCGTGGAGGGGGAGGTGGAAGGGGAGGAGCGGATCGTCGTCGCGGGGCCGGGGCGTGTAGTGCGCGGGCGATGAGGAACGCGGCACGCCTTGAAGTCCAAGCGAAACCCGGTGGCACCAAAAACAAGCGGGCGGGGCGGGCGTACCTGAGTCCCTTTTCCTTTGATTCTACAGCCAAAGCGCATGGCCGATAAGAACGTCTACAAACCCCGCCCTATCAGCGGGTTTCCCGAGTGGTCGCCCGAGGTGCGGCGGACCGAGCAGCGCTGGATCGACACCATCCGCCGCGTTTTCGAGAGCTATGGCTACGGCAACCTGGAGACGCCCTCGGTGGAGGAACTGGACGTCCTCCTGGCTAAGGGTGAGACAGACAAGGAGATCTACACGCTCCAGCGCCTGCACGAAGGGGACGGCGACGAAGGCGGTGAGGCCCGCCTCGGCCTGCACTACGATCTCACCGTGCCCTTCGCCCGGTACGCGGCACAGCACTTCGGCGAGCTTGTCTTCCCCTTCAAACGCTACCAGATCCAGCGCGTCTGGCGCGGCGAGCGCCCCCAGGAAGGCCGCTTCCGTGAGTTCTACCAGTGCGACGTGGACGTGATCGACCTCAACGGCGTCTCCCTCACCTTCGACGCGGAGATGGCCGAAGTGGCGCACGCCGTCCTTTCAACGCTCGGCATCGGCCCCTTCCGCCTGCGTCTGAGCAACCGCAAGATCCTCCAGGGCTATCTCGCCGGCCTCGGTGTGGCGGACGTCATCCCAGCCATCCGCCTCCTCGACAAGCTCGACAAGATCGGCGCCGAGGGCGTGGTGGAGGCGTTGCAGGTGCAGCTTGGGCTGGCGGCGGAGACGGCACAGCGCTGCGTGGCCCTGGCCGAGATTTCTTCGTCCGATGCCTCGTTCGTCGAGGCTGTGCGGGTGCTGGGGGTGGAGAACGAGTTGATCGACGAAGGGCTGGAGGAGCTGGTGTTCGTGATAGAGGCGTTGGGGCACCTGCCCGAGGGGCGCGTGGTGGCCGACCTCTCCCTCGCGCGCGGCTTCGATTACTACACCGGCACCGTCTACGAAGGCGCATTCCTCGACTACTCCGACTTCGGCAGCATCTGCTCCGGGGGGCGCTACGACGACCTGGCCGGCTCGTTCATCAACCAGCACCTGCCGGGCGTGGGCATCTCCATCGGCCTCACCCGCATCTTCTCCAAGCTCGTGGCCGAGGAGCGCCTCGACCTCAGCCGTTTCTCGCCCACCGACGTCCTGGTGGTGCTACCCGGCGAGGAGGTGCGCGCCGTCGCCGCCGGGGTGGCGCAGACGCTGCGGGGGCGGGGCTTCAATGTGGAACTGTACCACGAGCCGACGAAAATCGGAAAGCAGCTCCGCTACGCCGCCCGCAAGGAGATCCCATTCGTCTGGTTCCCCCCGTTCAAGCCGGGCGAGACGGTCCACGAGGTAAAAGACATGGCGGCCGGCGTGCAGGCCGAAGCCGACGCGGAGACGTGGACTCCCGGCGGGTAAGTTCAAAATCCGAAACCCGACGCGAGGGCGCACCCCGACTGACGAAGTAAGTCCGAAACTCGAAATCCGAACTCGAAACCCCAGGTACTTCTACGAGCATCCTTTGGGATTCAATTGCGTCATGCGGGCCGCGCCCTCGTGTGGAATTTGGAGCTTGGCATTTGTAAACAATGAGCAACCACGGAAATCCCATAGCAGACCGATGAAAGACGCCTTCATGCAGGAAGCCATCGCCCTGGCGGTGGAGAATGTGCGGCAGGGGCGGGGCGGGCCGTTCGCGGCGCTCGTGGTGAAGGGCAGCGCCGTGGTGGCGCGCGGCACCAACCGCGTCACCACCGCCCACGATCCGACGGCCCACGCCGAGGTCGTTGCCATCCGCGAAGCCTGCCGGGCGCTGGGCGATTTCCAACTCAACGGGTGCGACCTTTACACCTCGTGCGAGCCCTGCCCGATGTGCCTGGGCGCCCTCTACTGGGCCCGCCTCGACCGCGTCTTTTTTGCCGCCTCCCGCCAGGACGCCGCCGCCGCCGGCTTCGACGACGCCTTCATCTACGACGAACTCTGCCGCCCCCTCGACGCCCGCTCGGTGCCGCTCGTCCAACGCTTGTCGGAGGCCGGCCAGCGCCCGTTTGAAGTCTGGGCGGCCTATGAAGGGCGGGTGGAATACTGAAGGCCGGCAGGAGTGCGTTGGATCGCCTCCCTCCGCTCCTCACGCTCCTCTTCCAATCTCAACACTCGGACGCTACTGCACGATCTGAGTTGCAATAGTTGTCGTAGACGCTAGAGGGGTACCACAAGTGTCTTCTCTGCTTAAACTAGAAGTAGCCTGCCCCATGATGTCCCGATGCGCCTTCCTCTTGGTTCTTTTCTTCACTGGAGGCTTACCTACGGCGCAGCCGGTGGCAGCGCAGCCGGTGGCAGCGCAGCCGGTGGCGTTGCGCGAAGGGGTGATGCTGCGGCAGGTGCTGCGTGTGGCGCCCAGCGCCGTGCGGCTCGCTCACGACCCTTCGACGGGTGCGCTCTACACCCTCACTATGGGCGGTGATCTCTACCATCTTGCGCTGGGCGATATGCCAGAGCAGACGCAGGTCGCCTCCGCCGACGATCATGGCCTGCACCTTACACTCGGCCTCGCGTTTGGCTCGGACGGCACGCTTTATCTGGTGGGTAACGACGTGCAAGACCCGTTCACAGTGGGCGTCGTGATGAGGGGCGTGCGCGACGCGGCAGGCAGCGAGGCGCGCACCTGGACGACGGTGGCCCGCTCTGCACCGTACCCGCGCAGCAATACCGCTTTCGACCACAATTTCAATGGCGTCGCCGTCAGTCCTGAGGGGGCCTTCCTGTTCGTCAACAGCGGCTCGCGCACCGACCACGGGGAGGTGCAGGACAACGACGGCCAGTTCCCCGGCCTCCGCGAGGTGCCGCTCACCTCGGCTATTCTACGTATACCGACCGACGCCGAGGCTGTGTTGTTGCCCAATGACCACGACGCGCTCGTGCAGGGCGGCTACCTCTTCGCTGACGGCACCCGTAATAGTTTCGATCTCACTTTTGCCCCCAACGGGGATCTGTTGGGCACCGAGAACGCGGGCGACCGCGACGACAGCGAAGAGCTGAACTGGCTGCGGGAGGGGCGGCACTACGGCTTCCCCTGGCATCTGGGCGGCAATATCACGCCGCAGCAGTTTCCCGGATACGATCCAGACGCGGACCCGCTCGTCAACCCGAACAGCTACGCCTATCAGAACGGATTCTTCTACGACGACCCGGCGTTCCCACCCCCGCCCGAAGGGCGCGTCTTCACCGAGCCGATAGCCAATGCCGGCCCCGACGCCGATCACTTCCGCAACCAGGCTGCCGGACAGGTGCAAGACGCCTCGGACCTGGGGGTGCGCCTCTATACGTTCACCTCACACCGTTCCCCGCTTGGCCTCGTTTTTGACGCCGACTCTGCCCTTGTCGGCGATCTGCGCGGCGGCGCTTTTGTGATGGCCTGGACCGGCACCGAGAGCGACCTGCTTCGCCCCTTGGACGACCCTGGCGAGGACTTGCTTCACCTCGATCTTGAGAAACAGGGCGATGTCTACGATCTGCGAGCGACGCGCATCGTTCAGGGCTTCGAGAACCCTATCGATGCTGTGATGATGGGTCAAAAGATCTACGTGATCGAGTTTGGGGGCGGAGGAAGCCGGCGCGGTCTCTGGGAAGTGGACCTGAGCGCCACCGGAACCGCGACTGTGTCCGGCGAGGGGCCGCGCCGCTTTACGCTCGAACAGAACTACCCCAACCCGTTCAATCCCGAGACGACGATTCGTTACCACCTGGCTCGCCCCGGCACGGTGCGCTTGGGGGTGTACGACGTGCTGGGACGCGAGGTGGCTATGCTGGCGGAAGGCTTCAAGCCAGCAGGCGAACACGCGGCTCGTTTCGAAGGGGCGGGGCTGCCGAGCGGCCTGTACGTGTACCGCTTGCACGCCGGTGCTTTCTCGCAGGAGCGGACGATGCTGCTGGTGAAATAGACGACGATAGAGTTAGGAAGGGCTAAACCATCACGCCCGTGCTTTCAGATGGGCCAGGTTCTCCGGCGTGAAGGCACGTGGCGTCACGTCGAAGTCGCGGTAGAAGGCGGACGAATCGCAGGTGTTGCCTTCGAGGAGCATCTCGAACTGATCAGGGGAGATGGGCAGCAGGCCGAGCTTGCCGACGGTGTGGACGAGGGGGCGGGCGAGCCACACGGGCTGGTGCAGCTTCGGCTTGGGCTCGTGTCCCAGCCCGCGCGTGATGACGTCGAGCGTGTCGTTGAACGAAAGGCGCGCCGGCCCAGCCACGCAGTAGCTCTGCTTGTTCGCTGCCTCCAGGGTGAGGGCCTGGACGAAAGCCGTCGCCACCTCCTCCACCGAGACGGGCTGCATCTCGTACGTCCCGTCGCCGAAGACGGGGAGGATGGGGAAGGGCTGGATGAGCGTATCGGCCAGGCGCGTGGCGAACTCGGGGTTGTCCGGCCCCGGATCGCCGAAGATGAGAGCGGGGCGAAAGATGGTCCAGTGCCCGAAGCCGGCGTTCTTGACCACCTGCTCGGCCTTCCACTTGGTCGTCTGGTAGGGCGAGACGCCGTCCGGGCGGGCTCCATTGGCGCTCATCTGCATGAAGCGATCGATGCCGTCGCTTTTCGCCGCCTCCACCACGTTCCGCGTGCCCTCGAAGTGGATCTTCTCAAACGTCACGCCCTGCGACGGCTTCTCGTCGATGATGCCGACGAGGTGGATCACAGCCTCGCAGTCGCGGAGGGTGCCGGCGAAGGATTTGGGGTTGGTCACGTCGCCCTTCACCTTCTCCACCTCAGCGCCCTCCACCGCCAGGGTCGCGTCCGCGTGGCGGGTGAGGCAGCGGGCCGTGTGTCCCTGCCGGACAAGTTCCTTCAAAACGTAGGAGCCGACGAAGCCGGTGGCGCCGGTGAGGAAAATGTGCATGGGATTTCGTGCTTGGTTTTTTGTACTTGGTTCTTCGGGCCGGTATCTCTCATCTTCTTCCCAAAGAACGAAGATCGAAAGCGAGCCGTAGGCAGCCTGCCCCGATTCCGTTTATCGGGGAGCGTCCGAAGGAGAGCGGAGCGAACGTCCCAAGTTGCTCGAAAATTGACCTCGCAGGCGGGAGGATCAAGCGTATCTTGCACACCGAAGGTTCCCGCAGGATAATAAGCAAGACGAGGCAGATTAGGTATGTCGGCAGCACCAAAGAAACTGGCGATTCTGGTCGCAGGAGGCCCGGCGCCGGGCATCAACAGCGTCATCGGCGCGGCCACCATCCGGGCGTTGCAGAACGGCGTCGACGTGGTGGGCGTGCGCGACGGCTTCAAGTGGATCATGCGGGGCGACATCGCCCACGTCGAGGCGCTCACCATCGACATGATCAGCCGCATCCACTTTCGGGGCGGCTCCTACATCGGCATCGCGCGGGACAACCCGACCAAAGACAAGCGCCACCTCGAAAATACCGTCACCTCCCTCCTGCGCCTCAACGTAGATAAGCTCATCACGATTGGCGGGGACGACACGGCCTACAGCGCGATGAAAGTGGAGGAGATGGCGGAGGGGCGCATCAGCGTCGTCCATGTCCCCAAAACCATCGACAACGACCTCGACCTGCCCCACGGCATTCCGACCTTCGGCTACAACACGGCGCGGCACCGGGGCGTGGAGATCGTACAGAGCCTGATGGTCGATGCGCGGACGACCTCGCGCTGGTACTATGTCGTCTCGATGGGGCGGAAGGCGGGGCACCTCGCCATGGGTATCGGCAAGGCCGCCGGGGCCACGCTCACGCTTATCCCCGAGGAGTTCCCCGAGAAAGTCATCAGCCTTTCGCACATCGTCGATATCCTCGTCGGCGCCATCATCAAACGCCTCAGCTACGGGCGGACGGACGGCGTGGCGATGCTGGCCGAGGGCCTCCTCGAACACCTCGACCCGAAGGACCTGGAGATCCTCGATTCGATAGAGCGCGACGCCCACGGCAACATCCGCCTGGCCGAGGTCAGCTTCGGTGAGATCGTCAAGTACAATGTGCAGGAGCGCCTCAAGGAGTTCGGCATCAAGACCACCATCATCGCCAAAAACATAGGCTACGAGCTGCGCTGCGCCGACCCCATCCCGTTCGACATGGAGTACACGCGCGACCTGGGTTACTGCGCCGCGCAGCACATCATCAACGGCGGCAATGCAGCCATGGTGTCCATGCAGAGCGGCCACTTCGTCCCCATCCAGTTCGACGAGATGTTCGACCCGAAGACGAAGCGGACGAAGGTGCGCATGGTGGACGTGTCCTCGGAGTATTATAAGATCGCCCGCAACTACATGCTGCGCCTCAACGAGGGCGACTTCGAGGACCCGCACGAGCTGGCCAAGTTCGCCGCCACCGCCGGCGTCTCGCTCGACGCCTTCCGCGAGCAGTTCCACTACCTCATCGAGCAGGACGTGCTCTACCAGCGCAGCCACCAGAAGCCGTCGTCCAACGGCAAAGCGAAAAAGACGAAGAAGCAGGCGAAGGCGTGAGGGGGCCTTGCCTTTACCTTCGTCCACACGTCCACACCGCGCTAGCGGATCGTCCTACTGACCGGCCTCCTCCCCTGCCGGGGCGTCGAGTTCAGGTGCGGTGAAGAGGCGGTTTCGGTCGGCGGTCTGACGGCGGATCTGCGCTACCATCGCTGCGTCGACGGAGGCGGCCTGGTTGCCCCACGCGTTCCGCACGAAAGACAGCAAGGCGGCGAGGTTTTCATCCGTCATCTCCGGGTTGTCTTTCAGGCCCGGCATCACGGGCAGCACGGAGGGCGGGGCGTAGCGCGTGCCGTTCACCGTCACCGGCCCGGTCATGCCGTATAGGGTGATGCGGACCAGGCGGCGGGCCGGGCCTTCCACGTACTCCGACGCGCGCAACGGCGGCGCGAGGCCCGAGAGGCCGCGCCCGCCCTCGTGGTGGCAACTGCTGCAATGAGTCTGGTAGAGGGTGC
>JAHEMB010000124.1 GCA_024643915.1 Rhodothermaceae bacterium
GTGATCATCTACAATCTGCTGCAGTCGCTGCGGCTGCTCGGCGACGCGAGCATCAGTTTCGCAAAGAACTGTGTCGATGGAATTGTCGCCAACCAGGACCGGATCGACACGCTGCTTCAGGAGCGCTATCCAGAGATTGAGGCCATTGTCCGGTATGACGACCGAACGCCGTATCTGAAGATCGAGGGGGAAAGTCGCCAGGTGGAGGTGGCGTTCATGGATCCGTCCGCCCTGGCGGTGTTCGACTTCAACCTCGTGCGGGGCAACCCGACCGTGGCCCTCGAAAACCCTGCGTCTATCCTCCTCACCGCATCGACCGCGACGTTGCTTTTCGGAGAGGACGACCCAATCGGCCAGCGCATCACCTACGACGACGATTTCGACTTGACCGTCACCGGCATCCTGGCGGACGTGCCGACACAATCGCACCTCCAGTTTGAGGCCCTCGCGCCCATCGAACTGATGCGCAGGCTGATGAGTGAGGAAGAGTTGGAGGGGTTCGACAACTACAATTACTACACCTACCTGATGCTGGCGCCCGGCGCGAATCCCGCCGCCCTCGAAGAGAAGCTCTTCGACTACCGGCTGGAACAGGCAGAGGGTGATGTGGCCGCCGCAAGCAGCTACCGGTACGAACTGCAACCCCTCACCGATATCCACCTTACGACAAACCTCCGCTGGGACGTATCCTCGAACGTCGATCCGAAGTACCTGCTGCTCTTCGGTGGTGTAGCGCTCCTGATTCTGCTCATCGCCGGTGTCAACTTTATGAACCTGGCGACGGCGCGGGCGGCGCAGCGGGCTAAAGAGGTCGGCCTGCGGAAGGTCGTCGGGGCGAAGCGGGGGCAACTCGTCGCCCAGTTCCTCGGCGAGTCGGTACTGCTCAGCCTCGTGGCCATCGGGCTGGCGATGGGGTTGACCGTGCTTTTCCTGCCGGTTTTCCGCGACATCATAGGGAGCGCCGTTGCGATCTCCTTTGCCGAGGCCGGCACGATTGCTTTGCTGGTGGGCATCGGGCTATCGGCGGGGGTGCTGGCGGGTGTTTATCCGGCATTCTATCTCTCCGCGTTTCGCCCGGCCCTTGTGCTCAAGGGCGAGGCGACGAAAGGGCGGCGGGCGGCCCTCCTGCGGCGCGGGCTCATTGTGGCACAGTTCGGCATCTCGGTTTTTCTAATCGTCAGCACGCTCACCGTCTACGACCAACTCCGCTTCGTGCAGTCGAAAACCCTGGGGTTCGACAAAGAGCAGGTGGTATGGGCGCCCATCGCGGCACCGATCAAGGATAGCTATGACGCATTCCGGCAGACACTCCAGCAGGACCCCCTCGTGCAGCACGTGAGCCTGGCGGGCAACCTGCCGGGCCGGGTGAATACGAGCCGGGGCTACAACTGGCCCGGCCAGGCAGAAGGGAATGAGGAAGGTCAGAGTTTCTACACCCTCCTGGCCGACCCGGACCTGCTGGAGGCGCTCGGGCTGAGGCTCGCCGCCGGGCGCAATTTCTCCCGTGAGCGCCCGGCAGATGTCGAGGATGCCTACATCCTGAACGAGACAGCGGCGCGGGACTTGGGCTATGCCTCGCCGGCGGAGGCCATCGGGCAGCCGTTCCGCGCCTGGGACCGGGAGATGGGGCAGATCATCGGCGTGGTGGAGGATTTTCACTTCCAGTCCCTCCATCAAGAGATCGGCCCCGTCGTGCTCAACCAAAAGCCGGCCTGGAGCTGGCTCGTTGCCTTCCGCCTGGCGCCTGGCGACATTGCGCAATCGCTCACCTTCCTTACGGCCCAGTGGCAGCGTTTCGCGCCAGGTGCTCCTTTCGATTACAAATTCTTGGACGAGGACTTCGACCGGCTTTACAAGAATGAGGCGGAGCTGGGGCGACTCTTCGGCTTCTTCGCAGGGCTCGCCATCTTCATCGCTTGCCTGGGGTTGTTTGGGCTGGCGGCCTACAGCGCCGAGCGGCGGACCAAAGAGATCGGGGTGCGCAAAGTGATGGGCGCCTCCGTTCAAGACGTCGTGCTGCTGCTTTCCAAAGAGTTCACGCTTCTCGTGCTCGTCGGCTTTGTGGTAGCGGCGCCAGTGGCTTTCTTCGTGATGAGGGGCTGGCTCGGCGATTTTGCCTACCGCGTCGACGTTTCCGGCTGGACGTTCCTGATCGCGGGCCTCGCCGCCCTCACCATCGCCTGGCTAACAGTGAGCTACCAATCCATCCGCGCGGCGCGGGCCAACCCGGTGGAGGCGCTGCGGTACGAGTGAGGGGTGCGTCTATATCTGCTCGGTCGGCCAGCCCGGCCCAGGCCTCCGCGTACGTCGGGTCAAGGTCAATGGCGCGTTGAAAGTGGTCCCGCGCCTCCTCGAGCGGGGCGGGCTCCCACTTCGCCAACAGGTGCCGGCCTTTGAGGTAATGTTCGTAGGCTGCGAGTTCATCCGTGCCGCGCTTGCCGATCCGGCGGCGCTCCCCCGTATTCATCTGCACGCGGAGAGCCTTCGCCACCTGTTCCGCGATCTCCTGCTGAACGCCGAGCACGTCCTTCTCCTCGGCGTCGAAATGCTCCGCCCAGAGATGTTCCTGGCTGGCAGCGTCGATGAGCTGCACGGTGATGCGTATGCGCCCGCCGCTCTTACGCACACTGCCTTCGAGGAGCGTTTCGACGCCGAGTTCCGCCCTATCTGTGCGGCGCTCTTGATACTGTCTCGGTAGGCCATGACCGAGGTGCGAGCGATCACACGCAGGGCGTCGAGCCGTGAGAGACGCGCGATGAGTTTCTCTGTCATCCCGACGGCGAAGTACGCGTCTTCAGGGGCAGCGCTGAAATTGGCGAGAGGCAACACGGCCAAGCGGGTCTTATCCCGCGAAGGCGGTTCCGAAGGAACGGGCTTGTGCATCCGTATCGAACGCCCCTTGGCGCCTAGGTCGGCTACGTCTTCGAGGAAGGCTTCGGCGCTGGCATAGCGCCTGGACGGTTCTTTCTCCAGGCAGCGTGCTACGATGGCGGCCAGGGCAGGTGACACCTCCGGGCGGAGTTGCTCCACCGGCACTGCCTCGTCGTGACGGAGGGCGTAGAGGATTGCCTGGTCGTTGGCGCCCCGGAAGGGCCATTGCCCGCTCAGCATCTCGTAGAGCACCACCCCGGGACGCGCTACACGCTTGCGTTCGAAAACTTGGTGCCCAATGGCGTCTTTACCGTCTGGAATTTCATCGCCGATCAAGTCATCACGCCAAGCAGTTTCACCACCCAGCCTCCGGCCGGTGGTGCGCTCGGCCCCAACACAGGCAATGGAAATGCCTTCACCGCCTCGGCGACCGGCGAGGATAACCTCACGGTGACCGCCCCGCCGGGCTTGGCCAGATGCCGGGTTGCGTGCTCACCCAGGCGCCGGGCTCTTTCGTCATCGTGCTGTACCACATTGATGGCAACACGTGGGGAGGAGGGCCAGGGCCGGAAGCGTCGTGGGTTGGGCATATGGCCATCATTTTCTGAGGCTTTCGTTCTCTATCCATGCCGCGTGCGCCCGCAGCTTCTCCCTCACCAACTCGGGTCGTACGTTCCCCGGTGATCCGACCGTCCGGTAGGCGGCGAGGGCCTCATCGGCAGGAGGAGCTTCTTGTTCTTCCAGAGAGGCAGCGGCCTGGCGGTAGGCGTCGCGAAAGGGGACGCCGAGCTGCACGCGGCGCAGGGCGTCGGCGGTGGCGAAAAGCTCGGGGGTGACAGCCTCTCGGATGCGCGCCTCGTCAAACGTCACGCCGGGCAGGAGGCGCGTCATGGCTTCGAGCAGATCGAGGGTGAGGAGGGTGCTGCGCATAGCGGCCTCCTTGGTAAGTTGGAGGTCGCGGTGGTAGCCGCCGGGGAGGTTGGCGGGGAGCGTCAAGAGTATCTGCATCTCGGCCAGGAGGCGGTGATAGGAGGCGCGCGCCAGCTCCAGCACATCGGGGTTTTGCTTCTGCGGCATGATGCTGCTGCCCGTGCAGTATTCCGCCGGGAGAGTCACGAACCCGAACTCGGCGGTGTTGAACAGCACGAGGTCGGAGGCCAGTCGGTTGAGGGTGGCGGCCACCTGCACGAGGGCATGGACGGCGTGCAACTCCAGCTTGCCGCGTGAGAGCTGCACCGTTGTGGCGTGCACCTGCATGCCGGTGAAGCCCAGCCGTGCCGCCACCCCTTCGCGCGGCAGGTCGAGGTAGGGCACGCTGTAGCCGGCGGCGCTGCCGAGCGGGGAGACGTTGATCTGGTCGAACGCGTGGCGAAGCGCCGACACGTCGGCGGCCAGCAGTTCTGCGTAGCCCATCGCCCAGAGGCCGGCGGTGCTGGGCATGGCCCGCTGGAGGTGCGTGTAACCGGGCATCAGCAGCCCGTCGTATCGCTCGCCGAAGCCGCACAGGATCTCCGCAAGAGCAGCGGTGCGGCGGGCAATCTCTACGAGTTGCTCGCGCAGAAAAAGCCGGAGCGCCGTCAGCACCTGATCGTTGCGCGATCGCCCCGTGTGGATCTTTTTCCCCAGTTCACCCAACCGCGTCGTGAGGGCATTTTCGATGACCGTGTGGCAGTCTTCATCCTCGGGCCGCACGACGACCTCACCGCGCTCGATTTCTTCAGAGAGTTGATCCAGCGACTCCTCAATTTGCACCAGCTCCTGCGTCGAAAGGACGTCCGCCTGCACCAGTCCCCAGGCGTGCCCGCGCGTGCCGGCTACGTCATAGGGCAGCAGGAGTGTGTCCCACCGATAATCATCGCCCACCGTGAAGCGTGTTACCCAATCCTCGGCGCCGGCGCCTTTCTCCCAGAGTTTGCTCATGGTCCGCTCGTCTTTGTCGCCCTCGTCCGTGGCTCCCGGTCAGTCCGAAGCAAAGTACGCTCGGATGATGGCCTTGTAAACCTTTACGGCGCGGACGACTTCTGCCACCTCGATGTGCTCGTCGGGCGTGTGCGAGCGTTCGCTCGGGCCGGGACCAATCTTGATGGTCGGCACATCCGCCAGGAAAATCCAGTCCGAAGCAGTGGGGGAGCCGAACGGTGAAGCGTCCGGCAGAGCTGCCCGGCAAGCGCGGGCGATGCGGGAGGCTGGAGCGGTTTTTACCGGCACGATTCGTTTGCTATGCACCTGCACCTCCGATTCGAGCAGGTCCGCAATCATTGCGGTGATCTCGTCGTGGGTGTAGGCGGGGGTGGTGCGGAGGTCGAGGAAAAAGGTGCAGCGGTCTGGGACGACGTTGCGCGCCGTGCCGCCTTCGATGGTGGTGACGGTGAGGGTGGGGCGGCCCAGGAATGCGTCGTCGCGGTCGAAGGAGAACGCCGCGAGTTTTGCCAGGTCGTGGGCGGCGCGGAGAATGGCGTTGTCGCCGAGGTGGGCGCGGGCGGCGTGGGCCGTCCGCCCGTGAGCGACGACCTTCAGGATGAGGAGGCCCTTTTGCGCGAGGCACGGCTGCAACTCCGTCGGTTCGCCGACGAGGGCAGCGGCGAGGGGGGGGAGGTGGGGGCGTAGGGCTTCGAGGCCGTTGTAGCCCCCACCCGTCTCTTCGCATGTCGTGAGCGCCACCAGCACCTGCCCGCCCTGTGGCCTCCAGCCCTCGCGCGCAAGGTCAAGGAGGGCCGTCGTCATGGCCGCGCCGCTGGCCTTGGCATCCACCGCGCCCCGCCCGTACAGTCGTCCGTCCTGCTCAACTGGGTCGAACGGATCGAACGGGTGGTTTGCCGAAGGGGGGACGACGTCGAGGTGGGTGTTGAGCAAGAGGCGGTTGTCGCCCTCGCCCAGCCCAAAATACAGGTTATCGTCAACCCGTTCGACCGGCAGCCCCGCCGCCTGCACGTGCGCCGACATGAAGTCGGCGAGGGGGGCTTCCTGGTGGCTGAGCGAGGGGAAGCGAATCATCTCCTTCAGGAGCCTGATGGCCTCGTTATCGGCAGTGGATCTGTTCATTGCACAGCAGGCGGGATTTGGGACGAATGTATGCATCCCTTGATTTTGTCTCCCAAATGAGTAGATTACGTATCCGGTAGCTTCGCCAAAGAAGGTTCTTGGGGTTCCTGCGAGGGGAAGTTAAGTAGTTCGGAATGAGCATGCCTGCTGGAAATGCTGGGCTGATCTTCGAACGAAGGAGGGCGGAACGATGACGGAACGACCGACTCAGGTGGTGAGACCCAGTGGCGATGGGAGGGTGGCTGAGATCGTTGCTCCGAAGCCCCGTGAAGAAAAGGCGCCCGTGCTGGTAGAGCCGGAGCGCACGTTGCCGGTGCTGGTGCAGCGCATTTTTCTCTTGCAGATCCTTCTCATCGCGCTTACTTCCGTCCTTGTTCTCGTCGCCATCAAGTCGGATATTGGGTTTTTCTGGTTCGGATTCGTCGCGGGCATGCTGGGCGCCAGCGTCGCGCTCCTTCGGCGTGCACAGAAGGACAAGGCCGTGCTGGTCGAAGAAACGCTGCGGTCCTGGTCAACGACGATGATGCCGTTCCTCTATGGCGGCGTCCTGGCCGGGGTCATCTATTTCCTCTTCATCTCGCAAATTATCTCTGGCGTCGATGGAAACGGCCTGCTGGCGATGAACCTTTTTCCTGATTTCGAAGCCATTGGTTTGGGTGACGGGCGGCTGGAGGTCAGGAACTGGCTGGATCTCCGGCCCAAAGAGCTGACCGACGCCGGCACACTTATCGTGTGGTGCTTCGTGGCCGGCTATTCCGAAAGCTTCGTGCTGGGGTTCCTCCAGCGCCTTGAGCAAAAATCGGGCAACGAACAAGAAAACGTCGCGCACGCGCACTGAACCCAGCGGATCGGTCCGCGCGAGGCCGCCTCGGCAATGTAGGCGCTACGTATGGGGCGCCGCCGGGGGGTATTGGAGAGGCACGGCGCTGAAGAAGAGGAGGGACCGAAGGAGCACGGGTCCTGACAGACTCAGGCAGCCTCCTGAGGGCAATCCTTTTCTGGCGCTTGCACGTCCACATCGAACGATGCACGCATCCTCCAAACGTCATGCGGTATCTCGCCTTTGTCATCTTCCTGGCGCTCGTGAGCCTGGTCGGCTGTTCGTCTCCCTCCTCCCCGATAGTGCACACCGAGGTGGTGCTCCAGCAGGAATACCTCACGCAGCACTGGGTGCATTCGCGCGAGGAGGCGGCAGCGGACAGTAAGGTAGAGGTTTTTCGCCCGACCGACTACAAGGAGTTTCCACCGAGTCGGTTCAGGAAACAATACATTTTCAACGAGGGCGGCGATTGCCTCTGGTACTACCTCGCGCCCAACGATGGCCATCATTTCAGGCCGGGAACATGGGCGTTCGACACGGACGAGGCGGATCTTCTTTACATTCAGGAGGGCGATCAGCGGGTAATCTATCGCGTGGTTGAACTGACCGAAGAGTTGCTGCGGATGATGCGCGTCGAGCCGGTAACGGACTGAGACCAAATCCGGCTGAGTGAGGCGCTCGATGAAGGGACCTATGCACTATCCTTCAGCTATCGTCTCGCCTCAAGGATGGGCCGTAAGGCGCACTAACCCTCCGCTTTCTGCCGAACCGCGACCACCTGGGTGGCGCGGCGGCGCGCGGCGAGATCATCCGGCGAGAGCATGAAGACTTCCGCCACACCCGCGCCCAGCGCCTCGAAAGCGACGTGGAGTTTCACGCGCATGCCGCCATGGATCCAGCCTTCCTCCAGCCCCGCCTCATAGGTTGCTGCATCGCAACGAGAGAGAAGGCTATCGGGGGCGCCTGGGTCGCGCCGGAGGCCGCCGCTGTCGGTGACGAGGAGCAGTTTCTCCGCCCCCAGCGCCCCGGCGAGTGCACCCGCTACCGTGTCGGCATTGACGTTGTAGATGCGCCCCTCGCCATCCACGCCCAGCGGCGCCAAGACGGGTAGAAATCCCGCTTCAAGAAGGACTTTCACCATGCCCGGTTCGATGCGTTCTACGTCGCCGACCCAGCCGAAATCGACTTCCTGGCCGTCAATGTTCCAGGGGGGGCGCTTCACCACGCGCAGCAGGTCCCCATCGACGCCGCTGAGGCCGACCGTCGGCAACCTTC
>JAHEMB010000125.1 GCA_024643915.1 Rhodothermaceae bacterium
TGGGCAACACTGATGAAGCGCTCCACGCGCTCGCCGCTTCCAAGGAAGCGGGCTTTGATCGCATTGCCTCCGCCGATTCTGACTCTGATCTTGACTCGGTTCGAGATGACCCGCGATACGCAGTCATCATGGGCCGCGCACCAGCGATTGAGGTTCGGAATCCCGCCGCGGCGCGTGTCCAGTCGGCTCCGCAGAACCAGGCGCAAACGCGTCGCCAGCCGATGTCACGCGAGGCCCTTAACGCCGCGCGCCAGCGTCTGCCGGAACTGTTTCAGACCGTCGCCGAACACATGGAACCGATCATCGAGGATCTGGCCCCGGAGATCGAAACACGTGTCCAGGAAATCGCTGAGATCGCCATGGGCCATGCTCAGCAGATCATGGGGCAACTCCAGCACATGATGTCCGAGGACGACGAACTGATGTCGGCGATACAGGAAATTCATCACACGCTTTCCAACGATCCGGAGTTCATGCAGTTCGTCCAGCAGGCGCAGCAGTGGTTCGCGCAGCGCACCGGCAACCGAGGGACTCTGGCGGCTGAGCATGTCCCGTCGGCGGCCGCCATTGAATCTGCCGCGCCTGCGGCCACGATACGCAATCCTGTCGCATCGGACGCCATGCCCGACGCAACGGCATCGAAGGCGATGCAGCTTCAGAACTCCGGCAACTTCGCGGCCGCGGCTGCGATGTTCAAGCAGCTTCAAAAGGCGGACCCTGAAAATCCGCAGCTTGCGTTCGGCTACGCTTACAACCTCCACATGAGCGGTGAGCACGCCGCGGCAATCGAAGCCCACGCGGCGGCAGCGCGATTCGAAGCGGTCCGCGGCATCTCGCTCTATAACCTTGCCTGCGCACTCGCGCTCACCGGCCATCCGGACGCCGCGATGGAGGCACTCCACGCATCTGTCGAGGCCGGGTTCGACGTGGCCGGTTTCATCGCCGACGATTCTGACCTCGATTCCTTGCGAGACGATCCTCGTTTCATCGAATTGCGGAAGCAACTCGATGGCGGTTGAGCCACGAGCATTCAAACCCGAGAATCGAACTCCCTGAGTTCACGAAAAGCACCGGCCGCGACCGGTGCTTTTACTTTGGCCAAATCGAGCCTCAATTTCCGGCGACCGGTTAGACTGCGTACATCATGCACGATGATCAAACGCTGAACGACACCACGCCGCTGATTCGAGTGACCCTGGTTGGCGCCGTGGGAGGATTGCTGGTTCTGGTGATCGCCTGGTTGAATCTGTGGGGGCCGCTCCATGATTCGGGACCGGGTGTTGTGCCTTCGTCGATGCAGTTGATGTCCTCAGCCGCTCAGGAAGCAACCGAACCGCGCCGGCGGGCGACCACAATCTCACAAGCGCAATCTCTTCCGCTTCCCAAGTGGATCTGGTCATCCGCTGAAGCGGCCGACGATGACCTGGCGACTTTCCGCAAAGTCATTCAAATCGGGACCGGCCTTGAACGGGCGTTGTTGCTGATCTCATGCGACAACGCCGCCGACATCACGATCGGCGGCACCATCATCGGCAGCACGAGCGAATGGCAGCGGCCCTCTGAATTCGATATCACCGATGCACTTCGAGAAGGCGAACAGGACATCGAGATCATCGCGCGAAATCAAGGCGGCGATGCCGGCCTGCTGGCCAGCATCGAACTGGATTTTGCGGGCGGCACGACGGAGCGAATCGTCACCGATGGATCGTGGACGGTCATCGGTCGTGATGAGAGTGCCCCGTCCAACGCAGTCGAACTTGGCCCGCTGGGCATGCAACCGTGGGGCCATCTCGCCGGCTTTCCCGTTCCCGAAATCGATCGACAAATCGAATCGCCGCCTGGTTTCACGGTTGAACTCGTGTACACCGTTCCGTCCGATCAAGGTTCGTGGGTCAGCATCACGGGCGATGACCAAGGCCGTTTGATCGCCAGCGATCAAGCCAACGGACTCTTTCGAATGACACCTGCGCCGATCGGCGCGCCGGCCTCACAAACCAAGGTCGAACCGATTGATCTCCCCGTCGGCGCTGCCCAGGGGTTGCTGTGTCTCGGCGACACGTTGTACGTCGTCACCGCGCTCAACTACGGCGAGGGACAGGGGTTTTACCGAGTTCGCGATACCGACGGCGACGATCAGTACGACGACTGGGAACTGCTGCGCAAATTGGATGGCGGCGGCCCGCACGTCCGAGTCGAACCGTGAGGCTTTGATCTCCGGGTTGTACGCGGCCACCTCACCGAAGCCCAGGGCCACCGTTTCCCAGACGCGTTCGAGGGGGGCGTCAATCGTTTTTTCGACCTTGAGATACACGGGCGCTTTGCTCACCGGGCCTCCTTGCTTTTGCAGCGAACGGCTTCCCGCCCAGGGGCGATCCCCAGGGGAGGGGGCCGTGCAGTATACGGTCCACAGTAGTGCAGCGCCATGCTGGATCGTGTGGTCAAAACCTCGCTTCGGACGCTTCCTGATTACGATGTGCCGGGCGGTAAAATGAGCTTGGAGAGGAGCGCGCCCTCCAGGTCGATGTTGGGGTTGGTCTGGCTGCTGTCTATCTGGTTGTCGATGCAATTCTCCGCATACTGCCAGATGAGAATGTCGCAGGGCAGGTCCGCGCCGGGAGTGAGGAAGCTGGCTTCCCAATCGGGCATCGGCCCGCTGCATTCGGTGCTGTGGTAGCGCGCCACCCAGGCCCCGTGGCAGGGCACGCCAGCCTGGCTCGCCTGTACGAGGGCGTTCCACGTGGCGTTGTCCGATTGCGAGGCATACACGCAGGGGAGCAGCGTTACGCTGTTCGATGAACGGCTGCGGCTGTCTGCGACGAGGGTTTGCGCCCAGCCCGTATAGTAGGAAACTGACAGGGAGGGGTGCCCTTCTACGTCGAGGAAGACGAGGAAGGCGCCGCCCTGCGAGGTCAGGTAGTCGGCCCCGAAGGTCGCCAGGATATCCCCGGCGCAGGCCTGGGCATCGGTCGTCCCCTGCGCCTCTGTGCCGCCTACGTTAGCCGTGCGCCGGGCGACGGGCAGCAGCGGGATGCCGTTCGCGGCGAGGGGGCCGTTCTCCGTGGTGTGACTGTATTCGACCACGCCGCTCGTGGCGAAATAGCGCCCCCAGAACACCGGGTAAACCCCGAAAAAAGTCTTGGCTTGCTGAACAAGTTGCTCCGTTACAACGGCGTAGCTGCTGTCGGCGCCCGGTTTACCCTGCGGCATGTCCTCACCTTATTTTCTATGAATAGCATGATGCTGCGCGTCGCGCAAGCGAGAGATATAACCCCTCGTAATAGGCTGAAACGGCGAGTTTTCCTGCGGCACCCTTCGACTTTTTTACGCCTCCCGCGTGGATCGCGGCCCGGTATGGCGATGCGTTCGGCATGATCGCTTTTTCTCGTAGTGCACTATCTTTACAAACATAATCAACATAAAGATGTCCGTTGCAATAAGGCAACAGATGCCGGAGAGATAGGGGCCAAGAGGTCACTCTTGCGAAGCATTGTGCGCTGGCTGCCGTACGGCAGCCTGCTACGAAGAGCAGCGGGAGCGCCGTGGATCCAATCAGGAAAGCTGTGGTACTTGCGAGCCTGTAAGTTGCATGACGCGTGAGGCCATGCCTAGCATCTTCTCCGAGATCCTGCACCGCTTGCCGTTCGGGCCGCTCCGCACGGTCGATCAGTTTCAGCGGCACCCCGTCGAGACGCAACGCCGCCTGCTGCGCGACCTGCTGTTGCGCGCCGCCCCGACGGAGTGGGGCCGCCGCTATGGCTTCCATGAAATCGCGGCTGCGCCGGACGTGGTGGCCGCTTATCAGGCCCGTGTGCCCCTCCACACCTACGACGATCTACGCGATGATGTCGCCCGTATCCGGCGGGGCGCCGAGGATGTGATCTGGCCGGGCCGCTTCCGGCATTTCGCCGTGTCGAGCGGGACGGCTTCGGCGGGAAAGATCATCCCCGTCAGCGAGGAGATGCTGCTGAAGGATCGGGCCTTCAGCGTGGGGGCGGGGCTGAACTACCTGGCGGCGAGCGGGCGGCCCGGCTTTCTCTTCGGCAAGCACCTGACCTTGCCGGGGCGCATTGAGGAATTGCCTGAATACCCCGGCACGCTCATCGGCGAGGTGAGTGGGCTGGTGGCCGAGGTGGCGCCCGCGTGGCTGAAGCTTTTCCACCAGGCCGTGCCGACCGATGTGCTGTTTCTGCCCAACTGGGAGCGCAAGCTGCGCGCCGTCGTCGAGCGGGCGGTGGACCTGGACGTGCGCCTTTTGGCGATGGCGCCGACCTGGGCGCTCGTCCTCTTCCGCAAACTCATCGACCACTTCAACGAGAAGCACGGCGCGCGGGCCGAGACGGTAGGGGAGGTGTGGCCCAACCTGCAGGTCTTCTTCTCCGGCGGCGTCGCGCTCTCGTCCTATCGCGACCTGATCGAGGCGCAGGTTGGCCTGCCCGCTCTCGATTTCGTAGAGACCTACGGCGCATCGGAAGGGTTCTTCTCGTTCCAGAACTCGCTCGGCGATCCGTCGATGCTGCTGCACCTCGACGGGGGCGTCTTCTTCGAGTTCGTGCGGATGGATCAGATGGATGCAGCGAACCCACACCGCTACACCGTGGCCGACGTGGTCGTAGGGGAGCGATACGCGCTCTACGCCACCTCGTGCAGTGGCCTGTGGAGCTACGCCGTGGGCGACGTCGTGCGCTTCACCGACACCGCGCCACACAAGATCCTCGTGGCAGGGCGGACGAGCGAAATGCTCGACAGGTACGGCGAGGCCGTCTTCGGCGAGGAGGCGCGCGCCGCGCTCGAACGCGCCTGCGAGGCCACCGGCGCCCGCGTCGTCGATTACCACGTGGCGCCTCGCCCGGTTGCGCTCAGCCGTCTGCCCGCCCATCAGTGGCTCGTCGAGTTTGCTACCCCACCCGACGATCTCGATGCCTTCGCCCGCGCCATCGACGCATACTTGCAGGCCGTTAACCGGCATTACCAGATCCGCCGCGAGGCCCACGCCTTCGACCCACCCGAGATTGTTTCCCTGCCGCAGGGTGCTTTTTACGACTGGCTCAAGGGCGCGAAGAAAAAAATCAGCGGGCAGACGAAGGTGCCACGAATGTCGGAGGAAAGGGCGCTCGCCAATGCCGTTCTTGCTTTGGTTGAAGAAAGGGGTTGACATTGGTCTCCGCAATGCGGAAATAGGAGACTCCGCCTTCGCCAAATTTTCTTCGGACACAGGGAGAGCAGGCCCAGGCTCCTGGGGGGCGCATGGCCCTGCGCGTCGGTGCTTTCTCCGCCATGGCCGCCCTCTCATGATCCGGGAGCCGGTCGGATTCTGTGTACAAAGGAGCGGGCCCGCTACGGGCGTCTCAACGAGCCTGAAGGTATGGGGCGGTAGCGGAACCTCCCCGGCTTCGCAGGTTGTAGCTCAGGCATGGTAGCGGAGGTCGGGAGCAAGCAAACCGTCGAAAACGAAAACAAGCAAGCAGTTCCATATCGCGCTACCGTTACTTCTACACCAAATTTGTAGAGAGGCCATGTACGTACCACGCCAGCAGCGGATGTTGGATCAGTACCTCCAGGAGATTGGGCAGATTCAACTGCTCACGCCTGATGAGGAAGTGACCCTGGCACGCCGAATAAAAAGTGGGGAACAGGAAGCGTTGCACCGGCTCGTTCGCGCCAACCTCCGCTTTGTGGTCTCGGTCGCGAAGAAATACCAGGGGCAGGGCCTCACCCTCGCCGACCTGATCAACGAAGGTAACTACGGGCTCATCAAGGCGGCGCAGCGCTTTGACGAGACGCGCGGGTTCAAGTTCATCTCTTACGCCGTCTGGTGGATCCGGCAGGCTATCCTCCAGGCTCTCGCCGAGCAGAGCCGCGTGGTGCGCCTGCCGCTCAACCGCATCGGCACCATCTCCAAGATCCGCAAGCTCAGCGCGCGCCTCGCCCAGCTCCACGAGCGCCCGCCCAACATCGAAGAGCTGGCCCTCGAACTGGATGTGGACGTGGGAAAGGTGCGCGAGGCGTTGCAGCACACCAGCCGCCACCTCTCAATGGACGCCCCTTTCGCAGATGACGACGACAACAGCCTCCTTGACGTGCTGCCGGATGGGGAGGACGCCAAGCCCGACGATGCACTGCTGTCGGAATCTATCAAGATCGACATTGAGCGCGCCCTGAACTTGCTGCACCCCCGCGAGGCCGAGATCACGCGCCTCTACTTCGGCATCGGCCACGAGCACCCGCTCACCCTCGAAGAGATCGGCCAGCGCTTCGACCTCACCCGCGAGCGCGTACGGCAGATCAAGGAGAAAGCGCTCCGCAAGCTCCGCCAGAAGCACCGCCGCCAGGATCTGCAAAATCACATCAGCTGAGGCGCTCCTTTCAGACGCCTTTTCTTTTCAAGCAAGGCACCTCCGAACAGGGGCGTGCCTTTTTGTTTGGAAAGCCGCTTATCTTTAGCACACCTGTCGAAGCGCCGGCATCAACCGCACTTCCTTCGGGAATGGCTGCGCCATTTCGCACTCCATACTCTACAATGCTAGACGTTCATCGCCTCCACGAGCAGTTCTCCGATTTCACCGCGCATCAGTCGCGCGAGCAGGCCCTCGCGAAGACGCGGCTGCGGCTGGCGCTCGAAGCGCTTGAAGCGTGCCACCCGCACTGGGAGGCCCTGCGCGAGCAGGTGGCGTCGGTGAAGCAGCCGAAACTGGTGGCGGGGCTGCGCGAGGCGCCGGGCCACCGGTGTGCCTGCGGCCCGCGTCCCACGCCCGTCACCGTCGTCGCCACGGACGGCTCGCAGATCTACCCGGACCGCCACGTCGAGCCGAGCTGCTACCTGCTCAACATCAGCCGCATCGCTTTCCAGTACGGCACGCTCGAACGCCCGCTCATGGAGGCCGTCCCCGAATTTCGCTTCCGAAGTGACGAACTGGACGACCCGCTCCACGAGGTCCTGGAGAACGCCACCGCCGAAGTTGTCTCCGCCATCCGCGACGACTTCGAATTAAAGGCCCTCCTTGATGTAGCGAAGAGCGCGCGCCTCGACGGTCGTCCCCTCGTGGCCCTGGCGGACGGGACGCTCATCCGGTGGATGCTGCGGCGGCTCCAGAATCACGCTGTGGAGGAGCAACTCATTGCCAGCTACACGGCCACGCTCGGGCAATTCCAGGAGGAGAACATCCCGCTCTGCTCCTATATCAGCCTGCCCCGCAACACCGAAGTGGTGAATCTGCTGCGCGTCCACCGGGGCGAAGGCGAGGAGCCCCTTCCGGACGAGGAGACGCTGCATGGCCTGGTGGACCGGCTCATCTTCGAAAAAACGCTACAGCCGGGGGAGCGTTCGGCGGTGTTCGAATCGTCGTCGCACATCCAGCGCGAGTACGGCGCCTCGGACCGGATCTGCTACTTCTACCTGCACGTCCAGGCAGCGCGGGGGGGGGCGGAGGTGGGGCGGGTAGAGGTGCCCCAGTGGGTGGCCGACGACTAAACCCTCCTTGACCTCGTCCACGCTGTCGTCCTGAGCGAGTGCGAAAAAGGGGAGGGCTATCCGATGATTCTGTCCGAGGCGCACGAGCGCGCCGTAATCCGCACCCAGGAAAAGGCACTTTTCTACGAATTGATCGAGCGGCAGATGAGCGGCGCCGGTCTACCCTACACCTGCTCGCGCAAGCAAGCCTCGAAGCGACGGCCGATGGTGTGATAGCGGTGAACAAACCGCCAGGATGCAAAAGGAAAGGCGGGGAGCGAATGAGAAAAACATCGCTCCCCGCCCGCCAACCTCTGCTTCCTGCGGCTTACATGTCTTCCGAGGGTTGGAGGATGGAGAAGTGACTGCCCTGCGGATCCTGAATGAGGGCGAAGCGGCCCACGTTCGGGATGTCGCTGGGGGGCACCTTGAGCGTGGCGCCCAGATCTTCCGCTTTCGCGGCGCTGGCGTCGCAGTCCTCGACCGTGAAATAGGTCATCCAGTGCGGCGGGATGCCGGCCCACTCCTCGG
>JAHEMB010000126.1 GCA_024643915.1 Rhodothermaceae bacterium
CCCAGGTGGTCGGATCGTCCTCGGCACCGGAGGCGAAGAAGTTGGGGTTGGGGTTCAGGTCAGGCGGGGCGGTGCCGCCGTCGGACTCACGCCCGTAGTCGGCAAACCAGGCGGCCATGCCCGCGCGGAATTCGAGAGCGGAGTTGTTCCAGCGGTAGGTGACGAGCTGAGGCGCGTAGGTGTGCGAGGTGTACCAGCCGCGCTCCGGTCCCTCACCGATGGGATGCGTGCCGAAGAGCGTTTCTTTGTCGGGCGAGGCAGCGGTGATGGAGGAAAGGGCGGCCTCGTTGCGTGAGGGGATAAAGTCCTCGATGCTGCCCTGCTTGACACCCATCCAGCGCCAGCCGCCCCACACGTCGGTATAGCCGTCGCGGTTGCGGTAGTTATTGATACCGAAGTCGCGGTCGCCCGGCCCGGGCACGGTGCGGCCCGCCGTGCCGCCCGGTGGCACGTTGGCGTAGAAGGCGAAGATGTCGTAGGGGTTTCCGTTCTCGTCCGGAGCGCCGACGTAGCCGAAGGAGCGGCCCGCGCCGAACTTGCTGCCACCGTCCGGCCCGCGCAGGCGCTCGCCACCGAAGCCGATCTTGATGGCGGGCGCCGTCTCGGCCTGCGTAGACATCACCAAGGCATCCACCGCGTGGCCCGAAGCCTCCACCGTGCCGTCGCCGTTGCTATCCACCTCGCCCGTGTTGGTGAGCGTCATCTCCATCACGACAAAGTCGTTGAGGTACTGCTCGTTGGGCGTGTACTGGTGCGCCCGCAGCTTCACGTCGATGCCGGCGGTGGTGGGCCAGCCAGCCTCATAGACGAGGTGCGTCCGCGAGGCGTCGGTGTAGGTGGCTTCGCGCTTGTAGTTGCGCGTGGGATCGTTGGCGCCGGCCACGTTGGGCCCGTAGACGGCCACCATGAACCGCCCGTCCTTGCCCTCGTCGGCATCGTAGATAGGGTTGCCCTCGACGTAACCGGGCACGCCGTTGGGGTCGAAGATGGTGATGCCGAACTTGCGCGCGTTGCGGAACAGGTTGACGATGCGGTAGGCGTTCGGCCACATCCCCCCCGGGTTGAAGAAGTTGGCGTCGTTGGCGCCCAGGTGGAAGTAGGGCAACATCCCGCCGCCAATGCCCTGGTACGGGCTGCGCAGCAGGGCCGACTCCGCCGTGTTCATCGGCTTGACGGTGTCCCACAAATCACCCCCCACCATGTACCCGTCGCCCTCGACGAACTCGTCGTCGGTCTGGCTGCTGAAGTTGAGGAGAGAGGACGGCGTCCGCCGGCTCTGCGCGGCGGTGCTCAGGGCACAGGCCGTCCAGACCAGCAGAAGCGCGTTGAGGAATAAGACGAATCGTTTCATCACGGTAGGAATCCGGTTTCGAGATCGAAAGGACGGAGGATCGCCGGGGCAGGCTTAGAATCGCACCCGCGCGCCGAAGTACACGTTGCGGGCGGGCCCGTAGAGGGTAGACCCGTCGCGCTGGACGAGGCGGCTGCCGGGGTTGCCGTTGCGCTCGAACAGCAGCAACTCGGACGACTGCGGGTTGTCGTTATAGGCGATGACGTTGTGACGGTTGAAGAGATTGGTCACGTCCACGTAGAGGTCCGCGCCGAAACGCGGGGTGAACATGAACCGCTTTTCGAGGCGCAGATCGATCTGGAAGTTGGTCGGCCCCGTCAGCAACTCGCGGTCGCGCTCGTCCACCTCAATCTGCTTCTCATAGAGAAAGCCGCTCTCCATGCTGCCCGTCAGGCCAACGGAGAAATCGAGGGGGAGCGAGGCTACACTCCGCAACACGCCCCGGTGGCGCCGGTCGTAGCCCCCGGCGAGGGTCGAAGCGCCGCCTCGGATGTTCTGGGGGAAGTGGTCGAGGTCCTCGGCATCGTTGAAGGGCAATTGCGTGATCGGGTTGTCGGGGTCGTTGTCGGCGAAGCCTACCGTGCCCTCGGCGTTGCGGGCGGACTCGACCGTGGCGTAGGTGTAGGAAGCCGTCAGGCCGAGCGTGAAGTCGTCCGCCAGAGCAAGCGGCGCGCGGCGCACCACCAGCTCGATGCCGCGCGAGTCCGCATAACCGAAACTGGTGGCAAAGCGGTGCGGGCTGCCGACAAGGCTCTCCTGCCCCGTCGGTACCCGGTTCGTCGCCTCAAAAACGGCCGTGCCGTAGTTCTCGATGCTCCGCATGTAGGCGTTCACGTCGGCGCCCCAACCTTCGGTGAACTCCCACTGGATACCCAGCTCGTAATTGTTCGAGGTGATGGGCTCCTGGGCGGGGTCCTGGTAGACGAAGAACGGGTTGTTGGAGTTGTTGCCGTCGTACCACTCGTAAAGCTGCGTGTAAGGCACGAGCTGCTGGTTGCGCGCATACGAGAAGTACATCGCCGCCCGCGTGCCGATGGGGTGCGAGACGCCGATGCGCGGGTTGAAGAAGACGTCGGTCGCCACGTCGTCGCCCCGGTTGAAGACGTTGCGGTAAAGCGTCTGCCCGTTCACCGAGACGGAATCGCGCAGGAACGGATAGAAGAAATCGGCGATCTCTTCGGTGTCGCGGTTGACGAACTCGACGCGCAGCCCGAGGTTGACGATGAGGCCGCCGTACTCCATCCGGTCCGAGGCGTAGAGCGCGAACTCCCACGGCTTCCGCGAGAAGTCCGACAGCACGAACGGCTCGGCCAGGCCGTTGAGCTTGGAGCCGTCCTGGTCGATGCCGTAGACCTGGTGGTAGTCGAACTCGCGCAGGCGCGCCTCCAGGCCGGCCTGGATGAAATGGTTGAAGTTGATCTGGTTGGCGTAATCGAACTTCAGCCCGTTCATGTAGCTCTTCACGTCCTCCGAATAGGGCTGCGGCTGCCCCGCCCGCAGGCGCGTGCCGTCCGGCGCCGTGATGCCGGTGATGTCGGCAAAGGCGTTGCTGATGTTCGTGCTGAACATCTTGCCCTCCTCCCCCGGCCCGATGTACTTATCGATGACCGCCGGGTCGGTGAAGTCGAGGAAGTCGCCGTCCTCGCCCACGTCGGTGAAGCCGTTGCCGTCGTCGTCCACGTACCCGTAGCGGTTGCGCTTGTAGGTGCGGTAGAGTTGGACGTTGAAGTAGGACTCGGGCGAGAGGATCTGCGTCCACTTCAGGGAGCCGAGGAAGCTGCCGCCATCGTCCTGGGCCACACCTTCGAGATAATAGCGCCAGTAGTCGTGGTAGCTCCGGTTATTCCAGTTCCCCCACAGCCCCTGGTCCTCGATGATGGCAAGCGCCGTCAATTTCGAGTTGGCCGAGACGTTGTAGGCCGTTTTGAGCGTGCCGCCGAGGCGCTTGTTGAAGGAGTTGGGCGCGAAGCCGTTGGTCTGGAACCATTGGCCGCTCAGGAGGAAATTCCACTTGTCGGTGATGGAGCCGCCGAGCGAAAAGCGCAGGTCCACTTCGGGATCATCGCCCGCCGCGTACTTGCCCTCGTCGAAAGTGAAGAGCTGGCCTTTGGCCTGGGTCGCCGGGTCGGAGCGCAGCGCGTCGCGCAGGGCGAAGTAAGCCGCCACTTCGTCGCTCGGGTAGAAGGCGAGCGAGTCCGGCCCCGGCGTGTTGATCTGCGGGGCGATGCGGGCGCTGAACGAGCCGCGAAGGGGCCCGCGCCCCTCGGCAAGGGAGACGGCCACCACGCCGCCCGAGCCCGTCGAATAGCTGGCGTCGGTGGCGCCCGTGTTGACGGTCACCTCCGAGACGACGTCGGGGTTGATGGTGAAGATGCTGGCGTTGGTCTCGTCGGCGCGGTTGGTGTTGTTGTAGATGAGGCCGCCGTAGAAATTGCTGGGCGTGGGCGAAAGCTGGTAGAAGGCGTCGGAGATGTCGATGCCTTCGATGATGGTCTTGGCCTCGAACCGGCGGCTGCCGCGCAGGAAGCCGTTGTAGTTGTTGGCCGTGCGCCCCACCACGTCTTGCAGCGTCGTGGCCGGCAGGCGCGAGATCTCTTCGCCTGTGACGAGCGCCCGCGAGGTGGTCTGGTTCGGATCGACGACGGGCCGCTCGGCCTCCACGATCAACTCGGCGCCTTCGATCACCTCGGTGCTGAGTTGGGCATCGAGCGTGGTCGTGCGGTCCGACGTGACGCGCACACCATCGACGAGGCGCGTGGTGAAGCCGACGAAGGAGAAGCGCACGTCGTAGGTGCCCGGTTGCAGGCCGACGATCACGTAGCGGCCCTCGGCGTCGGTGACGGTGCCGCGCGTGGTGCCTTCGAGCACCACCGTGGTGCCGGGGATGGGCGTGCCCGTGTCGGCCTCGGTGACGGTGCCGGCAAGCTTGCCGGTCTGCGCCCAGGCCTCTCCCGGAAGCGCTTGCAGCCCCAGGCACACAAGCAGGGTGAGTAGGGGCATGGTAAGGATTCGGCGTCCCATGCAAAACCTCCTGGATTGAGGGGTGAAGGGTTGCAGCATTGTGAAAAACGCGCCGCCGGGCCACGTTGGCCGGAGCGCGCCCGTGTTCAGGTTCGTAGCGCAGGCAGCGAGGGTTGGCCGGCGCCCAGGTAGCCCATCTCCCGCGACATCTCCTGCACAACCTGCTGGATCATGCCGGCCACGCCGCGGATGCGCTCCTCCGAAATGCCCTGCGACGACAGCATCGCGACCGTCATCGAGGCAGCCGGGTGGTGGGTGTGGTCAAAGACGGGCGCCGAGATGCACAGAAGCTCTTGGTTGTATTCCCCGTCCACCACGGCGTAGCCCTCGGCGCGGATCTTTGTCAGCCGGCGCTTCAGCTCGTCCCGGTCCGTCACCGTCGTTTCGTTGAAGGCGCGCAAACCGTGTGCATCCCAGATCGCATCGACCGACGCTTCGTCCATGAAGGCGAGCATCGCCATGCCGGTGGCCGTGCAGTGGGCGGGCGCGCGTTGCCCCAGCTTTTTCACCACCGTCACCGACTTCGGGCTCTCCACCCGGCGCAGGTACATCACCTCCCCCTCCTCCATCGTCCCGAGAAAAACCGTCTCGCCACTCTGGTCGGCGAGGGTCTGCATATAGCGTGAGGAGGAATGGTAGAGGTCGGAGTGATCGAGGAAGCATTTGCCCAGCTCCCACAACCGGGAGCCTAGCCGAAAGACGCGCTCGCGCTCGTTCCAGGCTACGCAGTGGTGCTTCTGCAACGTCACGAGGATGCGAAAAAGGGTGCTCTTGGGAATGCCGGACCGCCTGCCGGCCTCGGCGAGGGTAAGTCCCTGCGGCTCCTGCGCCAGCAGGTCGAGGACCTGAAAGGCGCGGTTGAGGGAGGGAATGACGTAGCGGTCGTTCATTTCAAATGTGAAACGTCGTTTCTCTATTAACACGATACTAAAGCTCTGGCTTATTGTCAAGAAATCTTCACGATCTCACAAGGCCTTTTTTCGGGCATGCCAGAACCTCAGGGCGACAGCTCCACCACCCGGCCCGTTTGCCTGGCCTCCTCAGCGGCGAAAACGGTGAGGTGGGTTTCCAGCGTCTCTTCGGCGCCGGAGAGAATGAAGCGTTCGTCGCCGGTGCGCACGGCCTCGACGAAGTGGCGCATCAGGTGGTAGTCGCCGTACCCGTGGCCGCTCAGGGCTGTATCGCGGTGTTCCTCCGGGTCCTCGGTGTGCACTTCTTGCGTCACGAAATCGAAGACCTTAAGGAAGGCATCGTGCATGTGCCAGACGCCGCCGTTGAGGTAGCCGCTGCCGCCGTCGAGGTGGATCTCGCCGTGGGTGCCGAAGATGCGGGTCTTCCGCCCGCCGTCTTTGTTGAAAGCATTCATGGTGAAGGTGGCGGTTTTGCCGCCCTCATAGAGCAGGCTCACCACCTGGTTGTCCACCACGTCATTGTCGCAGGCATACACGCAGCGGCCATACGGCCCGGTGCGCAGCGCCTCGGTGATGTTCTCCACCGTCACGTCGGGCGTCAGTACATCCATCGGCCAGCCCGTCTCACCCCGTGCGGCCCAATCCAGATAGATCTTCTTGGCGGAGTACGGGCAGCCCGCCTCCACGGCGCAGTCTAGGCAGCGGTCGGCAGCGCCCTCAGGCTGCGCCTCGCGGCGGAAATGCTTGAGGGTGCCGAAGGACGACACAGCCACGCACCGGCTGCCCATGATGTACTGCATCCAGTCGAGGTCGTGGCAAGCTTTGGTGAGGAGCATCGGGCCGGACTCGGACTCCTTTCGCCAGTTGCCACGCACGTAGGCGTGGGCCTGGTGCCACCACCCCACCGGCTCGAAGTGTTGTAGGCTCACCACCTCGCCAATCGCCCCGCCGTCGATGAGCGCCTTGAGACGGCGGGTGGCGTGGGTGTAGCGGAAGATGTGGCAGACGGCCAGCATCACGCCGTGCTCCCGTACCGCGCGGGCGATGCGGCGACAGGCGGCGGCGTCCGGCGCCATCGGCTTTTCGAGCAGAATGTGGTAGCCCTTCGCGGCGAAGGCGAGCGCCGGGGCCTCGTGCAACCGATCCTGCGTGGCGATGATGACGGCGTCGGCGAACCGCTCGCGGGCCGCTACCTCCTCCCAGTCGGTGAAGACCTGATCGGCGGGAATCTGATGCGCCGTCGCCAGAGACCGGCGATGGTAGTCGCGAGGCTCGGCCACGCCCACCACGGTCGCGCGCTCGGGATGCTCTAGAGCGTATCGGGCGTACGTGCTGCCCCGGCTCCCCGCCCCAATCACGATCAGCCTTACCGGCTCCATCTGTCTTGTACCTTGCGTCGAAAGTTAGGGAGATTGATGCGAGAATGGGATGCGTGAGGGTGCCAGTAGCGAGCCGTTTCAGCGAAACACCCTCGCGTTTCAGTTTCCCGATTCACTATGAATGAAACGGCTGTCACCCCTCACGTCCGTTTCCTATATGAAACGTCATTTCGTTGATAAAACGTTAGCGAATTGCGTAGATTGATGCAAGCGCTTCTTTCACAAAATCAGTACGCGCTCGTCGCGTTGCCGTGATGATCGTTCGACGCCTCCTGATCCTCCTGCTGCTCTGCCTGATCGGATGCAGCGACGGTCCGGCCGTTTCCGAGGATGGCCGGCAGCAGGTGCGGGTCTTTCTGCTACTCGTCAACACGAAGCAGGTCGAGTTCTTCAAATGGGCCGAAGCCGAGTATGAGAAGGCGCATCCCGACGTGGACATCGTCTTCGAGCAGTTCCCCGGCTCCTCGCTCAAGGACTACGAGATTAAGATGCGCCTCCGCTACGCCAGCGGCGACCCGCCCGACATCTGGAGCTTCAGGGAGAACGCCCTGGCCGAGTTCGTCAACCTCGGCCTGCTCGCCCCGGCGCCGGACTACATCGAGCGCATCGTGCAGGAGAACAGCCTGAACGAGATGATCCGGCAGGCGCCCTACTTTGACGGCACCTGCTACGGCATTGCCCACAACGCCGCGTGGCAGGCTTTCTACTACAACAAAGCCATGTTTCGCGCGGCCGGCCTCGACCCCGAGCGCCCGCCCGAGACGTGGGACGAGTTGCTCGACTACGCCGACCGCCTGACCGTGCGCCGCGCCGACGGCAGCGTGGAGCGGGCCGGCCTCTCCCTCCGCACCTCCGGCTACAAGCCCGGCATCGCCGAGAAGTGGCTGACCTTTTTCTACGCCGCCGGTGGCACCCCCTTCGATTCCGCCGGCACCGAGAGCTACTTCGACTCCGACGCCGGGCGGGCCGTCAATGCGCTCTACCAGGAAGTGCTGGACCGGAAGATCGATGCGGTGGAGCACGAGGGCGATCAGCAGGGCTTCGGGCAGGGGCGCGTCGCCATGTTCGTCCGCGAATTGCACGTAGTGGACTGGCTGCGCGTCAACTATCCCGACATCGCGTTTGGCGTGGCCAAGATTCCCGCGCGCGACAGCACCTTCACTTCCTACTCCTCTGGCGGCGCCTACCCGATGGTCGTCAGCAACGCGGCGCCGCACAAGGAGGCGGCGTGGCGCTTCATCGAGTTCCTGGTGAGCGACGCGCCGTACCTGCGCTACATGCGCACCCTCAACGAGTTGCCGA
>JAHEMB010000127.1:0-729 GCA_024643915.1 Rhodothermaceae bacterium
CCACAGGCCGGCACATCGTTACAGCATTTGTGCCCCGCATGAAAGAGAGCCCCATGACCTCCCAGGTGAGGTGTGGTCAAAATCCGTATGAGACTGTTTGGCATGTCGATCTGGGCTACGCCGGGCGCTTTTTGGCCCATCGCCGCCCGATGCCCTTCGCCTTCGGCGCCGGTTTATCGGCCCGTACTGCCAGTACGCGCCTCAACATCGGGCGACGCTGAACCGAACAATCGTCCCGGCTCGCTATCCAGCCAACTCACAAAACAGTCTCTAATCGAAACCGGGCCTTCATCGTACTGCCGGCCCCAGCGAAGCGGCCAGGAAGGGCTGTCCTCGCAGGGTTGGAAACCAATGCCCCAGACCCGCCGGGTTTATTTTAATCGCCTTCTGCGCGCCACGTGCATTTTCGCCTTTCGTATCTACCGGAATTACAGTAGCTTCGCACCGTGCGACTTCTATCCCTCATCATACTGATGCTCCTGGCGGCGAGCGTGCCGGCCGTGCGGGCGCAGGCCATCCGACTGGACGTGGAGGCGGCCCCGTTGGAGGAAGGGCTGCTGCTGCTGAAAACGCAGACCGGCATGGACATCGTCTTCGCGCAGCGGCTGGTGGCGGGGCGGACCGTAACGTGTCGCTACGAAGGCCGCAGCTTCGAGGAGGCCCTGGGCCGGCTGCTGGCCGGGACGGGCTTGCAGGGGGAGCGCGTGCGCCACCGGCAGTACTTGATTG
>JAHEMB010000127.1:739-7947 GCA_024643915.1 Rhodothermaceae bacterium
CGTCACCAACGACGCCGGCTACTTTGCCCTGCCGTCCCTGCCGGCAGGCAGCTACCATGTTCGCTTCTCCTACCTCGGCTACCAGCCGCGCGACACGCTCCTGGCCGTGCGCGGGGACGAAGCCCTCATCCGCCTCGCCCCCACGGCTTTCGTGGCCGACAGCGTCCTCGTCGTGGCCGACCGTCGCCTGGCCGCCCTAGATGCCGTGCCGGGGCTGCTGGACGTGCCGGTGCAGCAACTCGAAAAACTGCCCTCGTTTCCGGGGGAGCAGGACCTTTTCCAGGCGCTGCAATGGCTGCCGGGCGTGCGGCGCACGGGCGAGGCCACGGGCGGGCTCGTCGTGCGCGGGGGCGAGCCGCACCAGAACCTCTACCTGCTCGACGGGGCGCCCGTCTACCACCCCTGGCACGCCTTCAGCCTCATCTCCACCTTCCAGACGGAGACGTTCAAAGACATCAAGCTGTACCGGGGCGCCTTCCCTGCCGAGTACGGCGGGCGCCTCGCCGCCGTGCTCGACGCCGAGATGAAGGACGGCAGCCAGGCCGGGCCCGAGGCGCGGGGGGCCGTCAGCCTGCTCAGCGGCCGGTTCAACATCCAGAGCCCCATCACCCGCACCAGTTCGTTCATGCTCTCGGGCCGCCGCTCCTACCTCGACAAGCTCATCGGGCGCGAACATCCGGTGCAGGACCTGGGGCGGCGGGACACGCTCCGCACCGGCTACTTTTTCTACGACTTCAGCGCCAAGCTGACCTATCGCCCCAACCCCCGCCACCGTCTCGCCCTGAGCTACTATCGGGGCCGCGACGACCTCGACCTGCGCCTCCCCTTCGACCTCACCCTCGACTTCTTCTCCTGGGTCCTCAAGCCGCCGGACTGGCTCCAGAAACCGCCGGATCTGTTCTTCGAAGTGGGGCACGACTGGGGCAACCGGCTTTACAGCGCCCGCTACCAGTACCTCTATTCGCGCCGCCTCTTCCTGACCACGACGGCCTATTACTCGGAATATGGCGCGGCGGAGAACGCCTTCATCGTGCCCACCAGCAGCGCCTCCGTCGCCTCGGCCTATAGCGTGAAACTGCGCGACCTAGGCGTGAAGGCGGACGTCGATTACTACCATTCGATCTCGCACCAGGTGCGGGCGGGCGTGCAGGTGGTGGGCCGGGGTTTCCGCAGCAACCTCGACGCGCTCGTGCAGCGCTCGCCCGGCGCGGTGGACTCGCTCTCCCAGGCGAGCCGCCTGCGTGCTTTCGAAGCGGTGGCCTATGTGCAGGACGACTGGCGGCCCACGCCGCGCTGGCAGATCCAGCCGGGCCTGCGCGCCAGCTTCTTCAGTGGGGGCGGCTATTTCCGCCTCAACCCGCGCCTGAACGCCCAGTACGCCGTCGATCCGCAACGCCTCGTGCTGCGCGGCTCTCTCGGCACGCAGGTGCAGTACCTCCAGCAACTCCGCGACCGCTTCTCCATCCTCTACGACCTCGTCTCCAGCCGGTGGATCCCCGTCGGCAAAAACGTCAAGCCGTCGTCAAGCTTCCAGGCGGCCCTCGGTGCCGAGACCTACGTGCTGCCCTGGCTGACGCTCGTGGCCGATGGCTATTTCTCCACGGCAGACCATATCCTACTGCCCGAGGACATTTACCAGACCAAAGACGGGCTGGAGGGACCGGGCATTGAGGTGGGCACCCTCCTGGGCCAGTATGTTGAGGGGAATGGCCGGGCCTACGGGGTGGAGCTATCGGCGCGGGCCGAGCGGGGGCCGTGGCAGGTGTGGCTCAGCTACACGGGTGGGCGCTCGCTCAGCCGCGCCCCGGCCCTCGGCGAAGGACGTTTCCGTCCTGCCCGGTTCGACGTGCCGCGCAGCCTCACGGGGGTGGTGCAGACGAGCGGGCGGCGCTGGAGTTTTGCCGTTTCCTCGGAGCTTCGAAGCGGCTACCCGCACACCGTCCCCGTAGCGCGCTACGCCCTCGCCGACCCGCTCGACGAGACGCCCGTGCGCTACCTGTACCGTCCCAACGTCAACAACGGACGGCTGCCGCCTTACTTCCGCCTGGACGCCGTGGCGGGCTACCGCTTCGGCCTCCTGGGGGCGCGCTGGCAGGCTCGCCTCCACCTGTACAACCTCACCGACCGCCGCAACGTCATCAGCCGCACCTACGATCCGGCGGCCTTCACCGTGCAGGCCAGCGACCGCCTAGGCCTCCCCCGCCTGCCTCTGTTTGAGTTGGAGATGGAGCTTTGAGGAGGAATGGAAGAACGGAGGAGTGGAAGAATGGACGAGATTTTTTTCTGCGCTTGATCCTTTCCCCTCCTCCATTCTTCCTTTCTTATATCGGGCCGAAGAAAGTGAAGTGCTAAGTCGCCCCCCTCCCCGCTGGAGCCTGCCCCGACGAGTCGGGGCGGTACTCCCCCCGTGCTCGGGGGAGCGTCCGGTTGGCGGCACCCCGCTTGCACCTGCGCGGCTCCTCCCCCAAGTACGGGGGAGGTGTCCCGAAGGGACGGAGGGGGCGATCCCCCTTCGCTTGCACAGCCTTTTCTTCGAACTGATATTACACGCTTCCATTCAAGAACGGCATGTTTCGCTCCCGCTTCAACATAGCAGCTTTGGCAACCTGCCTCGTGCTTGCCGCTTCGCTAGCCTGGGCGGCGTGCGACACGGTGGAGCCGGAGGAGACGGATCGCCTCGTCGTCGAGGGATTTCTTGATGCAGGGCAGCCGCTGCCGGCCGTGACGCTCCGGCGCACGCGTGGCCTGGACGAGCCATATCCGAGCCTGGAGACCGCCGTGGAGGATGCCGCGGTGACCCTCACACTCGACGGGCGACGTATCGACTATCGTGCCGAGGCCGGCCAGCCGGGACACTACGCGGCAGCGGACGGCGCTACCGTGTCCGCCCGCGCCCGGTACACGCTCGACGTGCGCTGGCGCGACCAGCATGCCTCGGCGGAAGGCGTCATCCCGCCCCCCATCGCCATCGACAGCATCCGCATCGTCGTACCCGACGAACCGGTGCAGGCCCTCCTCCGCGATTCTCTCCGCCTCGACTCGCTCGACACCGTTACCGAACTCGGGTTCATCTACGCCGTCGAGGTGTCCGTCTGGTGGCGGACCGATTTCGCCGAGGTAGGGGCAGACAGCCTCTACTGGGTGCGCGCCCAGCTCAAGCCACAGCGGGCTTTCTCCTCCACCGTCGTCGGCCTCTTTCTCCGCTCCGAGCAGATCCTGCGCGAGCGCACGCTCCCCCACGACGCCCTCAGCCGACGGCAATGGACAGGCGTCTACGCCGTGCCCGTCGATGCCGCCACCGATCCCCTGCCGCCCCACCGCCTCCAGGTGGCCCTCCTCCGCAGTAGCCAGGACTACGCCCGCTTCGCTTCCAGCCGCCACGACCCCGATCGCCGCGAACCCGTCTCGAACGTCACCGGCGCCCTCGGCATCTTCGCCGGCATCTCCGTCGATTCGTTGCGCGTACAGGTGGAGTGAGCAGGACGATGGACGATAGAGAATAGAGGATACCGAACAGCGTGAGCGGACACGAAGAGCAGGAAGCACAGCCCCGTGCTTTTGCGGCGGGCACCATCACAAAGCTCGTAGCGCAGAAGAAGAATCCCGACCGGGTTTCCGTTTTCCTGGACGGAGCGTTCGCTTTCGGCGTGCATCAGGATCTGGTTCTGGAGTACGGGCTGCACGCGGGGCTGCACCTCGACGTGAAGGAGCAGGAGCGCCTCGTCGCGGCGGACCGGATGCTGGGGGCGAAGGCGCGGGCGCTACATTACCTCGCCTACCGCCCGCGCACCGAGCATGAGGTGCGGCAGAAGCTCCTGCGCAGCGACTACGCGGAGGACGTGGTAGAAAGCGTCATCGCCCGCCTGCACGAACTGCGGTACCTCGACGACGCCACGTATGCCCACGACTACGTCCGCTCGCGCTTTGCCTCGCGTGGCTACGGCCCCCGCCGCCTCCAGACCGAGCTGCGACGGCGCGGCGTGCGGCCCGCCCTCATCGAAGCCGCCCTCGATGAGTTCATCGGTGCCGACGACGCGCTCGATGCCGCCCGCACCCATGCTGCCAAACGCTGGCCCCGCCTTGCCAAAGAGGAGGACCCCTTCAAGCGCCGCAAGAAACTCACCGACTTCCTCCTCCGCCGGGGCTTCGGCTACGATACCGTCCGCCGCGTCGTCGAGGAATTGGAGGAGGGAAAGTAGAAAAGTTCTGCCCGCGCTCTCAGATCCTCCTGCTCCTATCTCCTATCTTCCTGCGGTCCGGCACCTTACCGGGCGGCGCGGCGTAGCAGGGCGCAAAGCAACCCTCTTATGATGCGTGAGCGTCCCGAAACGATGCAAATAGGCAACCGATCGGAGCGTGTGGAGACCTCCCGGCAGCGGGCAGCGGACCGACCTGACTCGTCGCCCGTGTACGGCTACCCGCAGCGACCGGTGCGGGCGTCGCGCCTCACCCTCGACCGCGTCATCCGCTTCCTGCTGGGCGCGGCGGTGGTGGCCGTGGCGGCGTGGCTGCTGTGGTATTTCTCCAATCTCGTCATCTACCTGCTCGTCGGGCTCCTTGTGGCCTACCTGATGGCGCCCATCGCCGACCGCTTGCAGGGACTGGGGCTGGGGCGCATCGCCGCCATCCTGCTCACCTTTCTGGTCGTCTTCGGCGGGATCGGCGTGCTCATCCGGTACCTGATCCCGTTCGTCGGCGGGCAGCTCGCCGACCTCTCGCAGCAGGTCTCGGTCGAAACGGTCTCCCAGGTGGCCGCCTCGATAGAAGGCTATGTGGGGCGGTTCGTGCCGGTGGAGCCGGGCAGCATCATCGAAGGGCTCACGCGCGGCTTCGACGCCCTCCTCCAGGGCGACCGGATCGGACAGGCGGTGGGCTCGGCGGTGGACCTCTTCACTGATATCTTCTACGCGGTGATCGTCATTCCTTTCGTCGCCTTTTTCATCCTCAAAGACGGGGTGACGATCCGGCACAGTCTGCTGCGCCTGGTGCCCAACCGCTATTTCGAGATCACCCTCGCCCTGGGCGAGAACATCGAATCAACCCTCGGGCGCTACTTCCGCGCCCTCCTGCTGCAAGGCCTGGCCGTGGCTACGGTGGCGACGCTCCTGCTGTCCGTCGTCGGCCTCAAGTACGCGCTCGCCGTGGGCATCTTCACCGGGCTGGCCAACACGATTCCCTACTTCGGCCCGTTCATGGGTTTTCTGGCCGGCACACTCGTCGGCATCGCCCAAACGGGCGACTTCTCCCTCGTCTTCGGCGTGCTCGTGGCAATGGGCCTGACGCAGGTGACGGACAACGTCATCTTCCAGCCGTTCATTTTCTCGCGCGCGGCCAAGGCGCACCCGCTCGTCATCCTCCTCGTGGTGTTGATGGGGGCGCAACTGGCCGGCATCGTCGGCATGCTCGTGGCGATCCCGCTGACGACGGTGCTGCGCGTGACGGTGAAGCAGATTTTGTGGAGCCTGCGTAACTACCGTATCCTCAGGACGGCGTGAAACGTGAGGGCGCCTGCCTGAAAGGTCTAGCCCATTACCCTCACGCATCACGTTTCACTCGTCCTTTTTCCCGTATCTTCCGAAGCCAGTACTTCTGAAGCCAGTATCTCTCAGATCTCTCAAACCCACATGTCTCCCCGGCCTCAGCAGGTGACCCGTGCCGATGTGGTGCTGATCGTGGCGGCGATGGTGGGCCTGGCGGTCTACGTGACGCTGATGCCCGCGCAGCACCCGGATGCAGCGGCCCGCTTCACGCCCGGCCACGCCGCGGTGAACGAAGCCGCCGAGGCCTTCCTGGCCGCCAGTGGCTTCGAGGCCGGCGGCCTGCGCCCCGAGGTGCAATTGCGCCGCCAGGAGGCCCTCCTTGCCGGCTTGCAGGATTCGCTTGGGCGCCCCGAGACGGTGCGCGTATTGCGGGATGAGGCCCCGCCGTTGCCCGCCTATTTCTGGCGCGTCCGCTACCTGACCACTGGCGACCTGAATGACGAGGCGGGCGACGAGCGCTTCGCGGTCTCGCTCTCGCAGGACCTTAAGGTGTGGGAGTTCGAGAAGGACGTACCGGCCCCTGCCAACCCCAATCGCCTGCCGGCCCTCGACCGGGGGGCGTTGCGCACCGCCCTGGCGCCGCCGGCCGACGTAGCGACGACGTCCCCCGTCGACTTCGACGCCCTCTCCGACTCGCTCCTGGCCGCCCTTTCCTTCAACCCCGGCGACTCCCTCTGGCGGCTCCCGCCGGAGGGCCTGCCCGCTTTCGACGGGGCGGCTGTGCTGGCGACGCTGGCCGGGCGCGACAGCACGGCGGCACGGGCCCGCCTCGGCCCGGGCTTCGCCGTGGCCCTGGCCCGCTACCATCTCGGTCGTTCCCTCTGGGCGCCCGACGGCTTCCGCGTGGACTCGGTGTGGACGGCGCCCGAACGCAACGACCGCGTGGCCCGCGTGCGCTTCGTCGCCCGCGCCCCGATCCTTGGCCAGCAGATCCGGCCTCTCGTCGAGGTCTCGGCCACTGGAATGTTGCAAGACCTCGACACGACCGTCAACCCCGGCGCGGGCGAGGAGAGCAGCACGCTCGACGTGGTCATCCAGGTCATCGCCGGGGCGTTGTGGGTGCTGCTGCTGCTGATGCTCGTCATCGCCTTCTTCCGCCGCCTGGGCGCCCGCCGCATCGATGTAAAGGCGGCCATGCTCGACGCCGTGCTGCTGGGCCTGCTGACCGCCGTTGGCGTCGTCTTGCTGAAAGAGCTGCAATTCGTCGAGGGCGACATTACGCTGTGGCAGCGCGTCCTGATCACCCTCCTGGCGATGTCGCTCAGCGGGGGCGTGGTGGCACTCTTCACCTTCCTCGTCTCCGGCGCAGCGGACTCCGTCACGCGCGAGGTGTGGCCGAAGAAGCTGCGGACGGCCAGCCTCGTCCGGCTGGGCAATTTCCGCAACGGCTACGTGGGCGGGGCACTCCTGCGCGGCGTGGGGCTGTCGGCGGTGCTGCTGGGGCTCTCAGCGCTCTACCTCTTCTTCGTCCCCGGCGCCGCCCTTACCCTCGACACCAGCACGTTTATGGACGAGTTGGCGTATCAGCCGATGGCATTGGTAGCGGCTTTCGGGGGCCTCGCCACGTACATCATGATGGTGGTGCTGCTCCTCGGCGTCGGCACGTTCTTCTACCGTTTGAATCAGCAGGGGTGGATGGCGGGCCTCGCCCTCGTCCTCTTCTCCGCG
>JAHEMB010000128.1 GCA_024643915.1 Rhodothermaceae bacterium
GCAGCCGCACCGCGAAGGTGGCGCCCTGGCCGGGGCCGTCGCTGTGCGCACGGACGGCGCCGCCGTATCCTTCTACGATAGCCTTCACGATGGCCAGCCCCAGCCCGCTGCCCCGCTCGGCCTGCACTTCGGCTGCATCCGACCGGTAGAAGCGGTCGAAGAGCCGGTCGGCCTCCTCCGGCGCGAAGCCCACGCCCGTGTCCGTCACCCGCAAGAGCGCCTCGCCGCCGGCATGGGAGAGCGCGACGCCGATGCGCCCGCCCGGCGCCGTGTACTTGACGGCATTGCCGAGGAGGTTGGCGAGCACTTCGGTGAGGGGGGCCGCCTGCGCGATGAGCGTCACGCCGGGGGCGACCTCGGCGTCGAAACCGAGGCCCTTCCGCGCCGCCTCCTTCTCCGCCTGCGCGACGCATCGCGCGACGAGCGCGGAGAAGTCCAGCCGGTCCTCGGCGCGTTTCGTCAGGGCATCGGCGCGCGCCAGATGGAGGAGGCCCTGCACGGTCGCCGTCATCCGATCCACGTCTTCCAGCAAACGCACCAGGGCAGCCCGGTAGGCAGCCGCCTCCCGATCCCGTCGCAGGGTCACCTCGGCTTCGCTTCGGAGCGTGGCGAGCGGCGTGAGCAGCTCGTGCGCCGCATTGGACGTAAAGCGCCGCTCGCGCGCCACCGACTGTTCGAGCCGCCCGAGGAGCGCGTTGAAGGTTTCGGCCAGCCCGGTCAGCTCGTCGCGTGTGCCGAAATCGGTGGGCAGGCGCGCCGACAGGTCGCCCGCGCCCATGAGCCCGGCTGCCGCCGTCATGGTGGCTACGGGCCGCAGGGTGCGCCGGGCCATCCACCACCCGCCGACGAGGGCGAGCACCACGCTACCCAACACGCCCAGGATGAGCAGCAGTCGCAGGCGGTGCAGCTCCTGATGGAGGGACCATTCGAAGCCGGTCAGTTCCAGCCAGCCGGCAAGGGAGTCCGTCTCGTTCTCGTTCGTATGCAACGCCACGTAGCGCGTGCGCGCGGGCAGCCCGCTCCATGTCCGGCTCTCCGACGTCTCCTCTTCTCTTTCCGGCAGCACGACGGGCAGCGCCTCATTCGCGTCGAAGTTCGGGCTCCGGTAGCGGACCACCCCCTCGGGCGAGAGCAGGCGCACGTAGGTCCCATAGATGCCTTCCGTCTGGTAGGCGACTGACGTGAGTTGGTCGAGGCCCTCGAAGCGCGGCCCGTCTGCCCCCACCGTGACGAAAGGCAGCAGCTCGCGTTGCTCGTGGGTGAGGTGGCGGTCGAAGTCGCGGTGGAGCGCCAGGTGAAAGCCGGTGTAGCAGAAAATGGCAAAGGCGCTCAGGAGAAGGAGCAGGGTCAGCCCGTACCAGAGCGCCAGGCGAACGGAGATGGGGAAACGATGAAACATGGATCAGCCCTCCGACCGGTTCGGCGCGGCGGCTTCCCCGGCCCGCAGGCGGTAGCCTACCCCCCGCACCGTTTCCACCTCGGGCGCGGCCACCCCCGCTTCCTGCACGGCCTCGGCCAGCCGCTGACGCAGCCCGGAAACCGTCACGTCGAGGGCATTGTCGGTCACGTAAGGCGCCTCGCCCCACACCCGCTCTGCGATGACGTCCCTGGAGAGCACCCTGCCCCGCGCGCGAAGCAGGTGCTCCAGCAGGGCCGCTTCTTTGGGGCGGAGGTTGAGGAGCGCCGCGCCACCAGGGCCGTGCAGCGTGACGCGCCGGCTCTCGGTGTCCATCTCCAGCCCTCCCGCCTGCAACGACTGGGCCTGCTGGTGAAGGGGCGGACGGCGCAGGAGTGCGCGCAACCGCGCCACCAACTCTTCAAAGGCAAACGGCTTGGCCAGGTAATCGTCGGCGCCGGCCTGCAGCCCCGTCACGCGGTGCTCTACGTCGCCGAGCGCCGTGAGCATGAGGACGGGCGCCCGCCGCCCTGCGCTGCGGAGGCGTTCGATGAGGGTCTTGCCGTCGCCCTTCGGCAGCCGCCAGTCGATGATGAATGCGTCGTAGCCGTGGGCCAGGGCGCGCCGCTCGCCCTCGGCGGCATCGCCGGCTACGTCTACGGTAAAGCCCTCTTCTTCCAGGCCGCGCTTCACGCTTGCTGCCAGCCGGGCTTCGTCTTCTATCAGCAGAATCCAGGTCATGATGCGTGATCCGTGAAACGTGATGCGTGAGGGTGCTTGGCTGAGAAGGCTCGCTACCAGCACCCTTACGTTTCATTCTTCAGCTAACGTTCTTCTTTCATTGGAACTGACGATACAAGGGAGCGGACGCCGAAGAGGGTAAAAGCGACGTGTAGCGACTATGTTACACGAAACCGCGTGCGGCGCCCTTCACCTTTGGGGCTTTTAAGGTACGGCGTCGGCACGATCCTTTCCGCGAGCGATAGAAGAATGCGCCTCACCATGATCACGCTTGCACGATGGATCGTCGTACTTTTATCCGCTCTGCCGCAACGTTCGGCCTTCTCACAGGGTTGCGGGCGATGACGCCGGCCTGGGCCAGGCCCGCCTTGCCCTCCCCTCGCCGACCGCGCGGCCTCCAGCCAACGCGCCGCGTACCGGGCCTCGTCGAGTACGACCTCTATGTGGCGAAGACAGCGCTTCCCATCGACGGTCGGACCGGCCATGCCGTGACGCTCAACGGCAGCATCCCTGGGCCGCTCCTGCGCTTCGAGGAGGGCGACGAGGCGATCATTCGCGTGCACAACAGGATGGACGAGGAGACCTCCGTCCACTGGCATGGCATCCTCCTGCCCAATGAGATGGACGGTGTGCCGGGCGTCAATTACGACGGCATCACGGCGCGCTCCATCTTCACCTACCGGTTCCCCATCCGCCAGTACGGCACCTACTGGTACCACGCCCACACAGCCTTTCAGGAGCAGCTCGGGCATTACGGCCCCCTCGTCATCGATCCTCCCGGCGGCGAGCCCTACGCCTTCGACCGCGAGCACATCGTCGTCCTGTCGGACTGGACCTTCGAGGATCCGCACGCCGTGCTGGACAACCTCAAGGCGCGGCCCAACTACTACAACTTCCAGCGCCAGACACTCGCCGGCCTCCTCAAAGGCGAGGGCATGCCGCTTGGAGACCGCCTGGACTGGGACCGCATGCGCATGGACCCCACCGACATCTCGGACGTCACGGGGGCCACCTACACTTTCTTGATGAACGGGCAGGCGCCCGAACCCGGCTGGTTCGGACAGTTTCGGCCCGGCGAGCGCGTCCTTCTCCGCTTCGTCAACGCCAGCGCCGGCACCTTCTACGATGTGCGCATCCCCGGCCTGCCGCTCACCGTCGTACAGGCCAGCGGGCAGCACGTCCAGCCCGTCGAGGTGGATGAGTTCCGCATCGCCATCGCCGAGACGTACGACGTCATCGTGGAGCCGAAAGAGGACCGGGCCTACACCGTCTTTGCCGAGGCGATGGACCGCTCGGGCTACGCGCGCGGCACCCTCGCGCCCCGCCCCGGCCTGACGGCGCCCGTCCCCGCACGGCGCGCGCGTCCGTCCCTCACGATGATGGACATGGGCATGGCCCACGGCGGCCCCGGCATGGACCACGCGACGATGGACAGGGGCGACGACGCGACGGATCATGGCGGCATGGATCACGGCGCGATGCAGGAGCCGCCCGCCCCCGATCCGCCCGAGGCCGCCGCGCCTGTTCATCATCACGGCGGCATGGACCACGGCGCCGCTGCTGACGAAGTGGCGATGCCCGGCATGGACCATCAGGGCTTGCGACCGCCCGGCGCACTCCCCGAGCCCACCCCGCACGGCGCTGACGGCCACGGCCCGGCCAACGCCATGGCGCCCGACATGACCCGCAGCCGCCTCCACGAGCCCGGTGTAGGACTGGGACAGGATGGCCGCCGCGTCCTCGTCTACACCGACCTGCGGGCCCTCCAGCCGGAGCCGCGCCGCGCGCCCGATCGCGAGATCGAGCTGCATCTGACGGGCAACATGGAGCGCTACATGTGGTCCATCAACGGCAAGACCTACGCCGAGGACCCCATCATCCCGATGACCCTCGGCGAGCGGCTCCGCCTCACGCTCGTCAACGACACCATGATGAGCCACCCGATGCACCTGCACGGGATGTGGATGGAGCTTGAGAACGGGCACGGCGACTCCATCCCCCGCGTGCATACGCTCGGTGTCAAGCCCGCCGAGCGCGTCTCGTTTCTCGTCACGCCGGAGCTGCCCGGTCCGTGGGCCTTCCATTGCCACGTCCTCTATCACATGGAGCTCGGCATGTTCAGGGTAGCGATGGTGCAGCGCCCGGGCGAGACGCTCCCCCAGCAGTACGCCACGCAATGATGTTTCCTCGTCCCATGCTTCGCTTCGCCTTCTTTCTTACCCTCCTGCTTGTCGCTGCCCCCGCCCTGGCGCAGGACGAGCCGCCGTTCCCCGAATACCCCGCCTTTAAGCCGGGAGCCGGCATGGGCGAGCAGCACCTCTACAGCCTCCTCCTGCTCGACCAGTTCGAAGTAGCGCCCGCCCTCGATGGGGTGCCCGTGGCGGCGGAGGGCTTCTACCGCATCGGGACGGACTACACTCGCTTCTACCTGAAAGGCGAGGCCGAAGGGCTAGTCGAGGACTGGGCGGGCGACGCCGAAGCGCAGGCCCTCTACAGCCGCCTCATCAGCCCCTACTTCGAGGCGCAGGCCGGCCTCCGGCTCGATATGGCCTGGGGCGAGGGCGATCTCCGCGCCCGGCCCCTGCTCGCCGTCGGCCTCGAAGGGCTCGCGCCGTACTGGTTCGAGGTCGAGCCTGCCCTTTTCCTCTCCGCCAAAGGCAACCTCTCGGCCCGATTCGAGGGCTCCTACGAACTTTTGATCACCCAGCGGCTCGTGCTTCAGCCCGAGGCCGAGGTGAACGTGGCGCTGCAAGAGGTGGCGGCCTGGGGCGTCGGCGCCGGCCTCAATGACGTCGAATTGGGCCTGCGGCTGCGCTACGAGATCAAGCGCGAGGTGGCGCCCTACGTCGGCGTACGCTGGCACAACCGCTTCGGCAGCGCGGCAGATCTCGCCCGAGCCGAGGGTGGAGACGCTTCGGAAACCGCGCTCGTCTTCGGCCTCCGCCTCTGGCGATGAGTACCGGCTATCACTCCGCTTCCTTTCGAGAGCACAACTTCGCCCTTTCATTGATGAACATCGCTGCCATGAAACGCCTCCTTCAACTTGGCCTCCTGATTCTTTTCCTTCTGGCCCCCACCGCAGTCCGTGCCCAGGAGCACCAGCACGGCCCCGCCGCTGACACCACCGCTGCGCCGCCCGCTGACCTGGCGAAGGCCGAGGCCATGATGCAGATGCATGAGCACATGATGGTCGATGCCACGCTCCATCAGGCCCTCATGGCAGACTCCTCCCTCATGGCGCACATGCGATCGCTGATGAACGAGATGATGCAGGGAGAGGAGACGGGACGCGCCATGCACGAACGCATGGAGGCGATGGCGCCCGACGAGCGGCGGCAGGCGATGGCCCGGATGCACGGGCACATGATGCAGCGCATGCAGACCCTCGCACCCGGCGAGCGGGCTGCGTTGATGCAGCAGATGATGGCTGTGCATCACCAGATGATGGAGAACCCGGTCGTGCGGGAGCGGATGCAGGCCCACCCCGACCTGCGCCGTATGATGGGGCAGGTGATGGAGGAAATGGATCATGATGGGCAGGAAGGAATGGAAGGGATGAAGCACGACGGGATGGACGGCATGGACCACGACCAGATGGAGGACATGGACCACGGGCGTATGGAGGACATGGACCACGGGCGCATGGAGATGAAACCCGACCGCGCCGCGTCGATGTCCGCCGCCGAGACCCGCGAGGCCGAAGCCGCCAGCCGCACGGCGGACCGCTTCAGCGAGGCCCTCGCTGCCGGCAACCGCGCCGCCGTCGAAGCCTTGCTTTCTCTGGATGCCGTCATTATGGAGGAGGGCCGTAGTGAAACGCGCACCGAATACTTCAGCCACCACTTTGGCCGCGATGCCGCGTTCCTGGCCGCCGTCGAGCAGGCGCCCCTGAGCCGCCGCACCACCGTTGCCGGTGAGGCGGCCTGGGTCGTCTCGACGAGCCACCTCCAGGGCACCTCTGAGGGGCGGTCTATCAACGTGGAAGGTGCCGAACTCCTGGTTCTCCGGCGCGACGCTGCGGCTCCCGACGGCTGGCGTATCGCTGCCGTCCACTGGTCCTCTCGGGCGATTGACTGATCCGGCCCTCCCACTTGCCGCTTGCTGGCCGATGTCTCTTCTCTACCCGCTGCTGGGTGTTCTCGTCCTCGCCTTCACCATCGTCGATCTCGTGTGGAGTACCCTCTCGGTGGGCGGTGGGGGGCCCCTCTCGCGGCGCCTTGGACGTGCCCTCTGGCGCCTGACAGGCCGCGCTACCTACACCGGCCCCCTCATCCTGCTCGCCACGGCGGTGGTCTGGGTAGGGCTCCTCTGGGCGGGGTGGACCCTCGTTTTCATGGGGGCGCCCGAGGCCGTCGTCGCCGCTGCCACAGGCACGCCCGCCGGCTTCTGGGAGCGCGTCTACTTCGGCGGCTACACGGTCGTCACGCTCGGCCTGGGCGACTTCGTTCCCGCCACGCCCGCCTGGCAGCTCCTCACGGTGCTGGCGGCGGCTTCGGGGCTCGTCCTCATCACACTCGCTGTTACCTACTACACTGCTGTGCTGGGGGCCGTCGTGCAGAAGCAGCAGCTCGCCGCCCTCATCCACGCCCTGGGCGACTCACCCTCGGCCATCGTGGCAGGCGCCTGGGACAGTGAAGGCTTTCCGGGGCTCGACTCGGTGCTTCCCTCACTGGCCTCGCTCCTCACCCTCCACGCCCGTCGCCATTATGCTTATCCCGTCATTCATTTCTTCCGCCCACGCGATCCGGAGGAGGCCGTCGCCGTCCAGGCGGCCCGCCTCGGCGAGGCTCTCCTGATCCTGTGGCGTGTGGTGGAGGCGGAGAACCGGCCGCCCCCCGTTTCGCTTCGCCTCGCCCACCGCAGCCTCGGCATCCTCCTGGACACCCTCCACCCCCATTTCGTCGAAGCGGCGCAGGAGGTACCGCCCTCGCCGGACCTGTCGCCGCTGCGCGTAGCGGGTGTGCCCCTAGACGCCGAGGCTCCTTTCGAGAAAAAGGAGATCCGAGAGGAGCGTCGCCTCCTTCTCGGATATGTCCGAGAGAGTCGCTTCCGCTGGTCCGACGTCGATCCTGACGCTCCTTCAACCACGCCTCTATGAACCACCCGCACGATCATCCTGACGACCACACCGGGCGCGGCAAGGAGCCCTCGCCTGCCCACGAGCCAGGCCTTAAGCAGGCCGAGCTGCGCGAGGCCGCCCACGAAGGCCCGCACGGCTCCCACGCCGACGCCCACAAAGGCGCAGTGGAGACGTACGACCCCGCCGAGCACGCCCACGAGGCTGCCGATCATGCCCCGGCTCCACACGCGGAGCATGCCCACGAGGGCCACGGCGGGCAGGGCAGCGGGCACGGGGGCAGCCATCACGAGCACCACGCCATGATGGTGGCCGACTTCCGGCGGCGCTTCTTCGTTTGCCTGGCGCTCACCGTCCCCATCGTCGTGCTCAGCCCGATGATCCAGGGCTGGCTGGGCTTCACACTCGTCTTCCCCGGCTCCACCTGGGTACTCGCCGCGCTCGCTGCGTTCGTCTACGGCTACGGCGGCTGGCCCTTCCTCACCGGCATGGTGGAAGAGCTGAGGAAGAAAAGGCCGGGCATGATGACGCTCGTGGCGATGGCCATCAGTGTGGCCTTCTTCTATTCGATGGCCGTCGTGCTTGGCGTCGAGGGCATGCTCTTCTTCTGGGAGACAGCCACGCTCATCGACCTGATGCTCGTCGGCCACTGGATCGAGATGCGGAGTGTGATGGGCGCCTCGAAAGCCCTGGAG